>NZ_JAVJZI010000028.1:0-45804 GCF_040223135.1 Coleofasciculus sp. G3-WIS-01 | reverse complement strand
ATCAACGTCCAGACTATCAACCGAGATACTCTCTCTAACTTACCCACTTCTGTACCTAGAGCGATCATCTGACTTGAGCAAGGATGCAAGCCGGGGTTCCCCACGCGCCAACGACAAACGGTGCGATCGCCTGTTCCCTTCTGGTCAATTCAATCATGCGATCGCAGGTTCCCTTGCAGTCAATTCCATCATGCGATCGCTCTCTTATTCCCAGCAAGCGCCAATTTTGTTACCTCCCCTTCAAGGGGAGGGTTAGGGAGGGGTCGCGTCAAGGTATTGCTTTGTTGATTAAGTTTTGGGCGACCCGATGCTAGGCTGGTTTTGTTTGTGTAGCTGTGGTTCAACCCCCTAACTAATAATCAATACATTTACCAAAAATGCTGACCCAATCTTCTCAACCCTTACGTCAATCTCTCATTCCTTCCCTGATTGCCCTCCTCTGTATCATCGCCATAGGGGGGTTGCAAATTCCCCAACTCAATCAGCTCCAAGGCAGGGGCAAAACGCCCTCTCCCACAGAACTGCAACGCCAAATTGAAGCCGAAAAGGTGCGCCTAAATCTCCTCGAAAAAGTACCAACATTCGGATTTGATAACCTCTTAGCCGATTGGGTTTTTCTCAATTTCCTGCAATACTTTGGGGATGATGAAGCTCGCGATGTCACCGGCTATCAACTGAGTCCCGAATACTTTGAAGTGATTCTAGCCCGTGACCCCCGCTTTTTAGAAGCCTACTTTTTCCTCTCAGGTAGCACATCCCTCTATGCGGGTATGCCAGATCGATCAGTAGAACTGATGGAAGAAGGACTCCAGCAGCTTTCCCCCCAAGTTCCCCCCAAATCCTATTACATCTGGCGCTATAAGGCAATTGACGAACTGTTATTCCTGGGTGACGCCCAAGCCGCCCGCCAATCCTTTGAGAAAGCCGCAGAATGGGCAAGCACATATCAAGACGAAGAAAGTCAGTATGTTGCCTCAATTTCCCGCCAAACCGCCCAATTTCTTGCCCGCAATCCCTTAAGCAAATCAGCCCAAGTCAGTGCTTGGTCAATGGTGCTACAGAACGCCCTAGACGATGGCACTCGTCAGCGTGCCATTAATCAAATTGAAGCACTCGGCGGTAAAGTTGTCACCACCCCAGAAGGTGCTGTGAAAATTCAACTCCCAAGCAGTGATTAAAGTTTGCAGGGGAGCTCTTGAAGCAATGTTCCAGACGTAAGGCGTGGAACTATGGCGAGGCGAGGGAGCAAACAAAGGACACTTCAGAATATACTGCTCACGATCTGCTGTGCGATTATGCCTAACCCATAGCCAACCAGAGAAAAGACAACCAACACACTGAAAGCTTGCCATTCGCCAAAGTTGGCAACTTGCAAATCTAACCGCACTAACGCCCCGGCTGATAGCAGCACCAGAATCCGGACAAAAACATGTATCCAGCACAGAATCAGCACTGCCAAAAAAGCGCCCACAATCACGGAGATAAAAGCGCGGGTATCTGACTTGAGCCAACTGCTATAAACGCTCTGAATCAGCGTCAGTGGGGCAGTTAGGGCTAAATCGATAAACACGATATATATTGCCCCCATCAGCCACAACACCCAAGGTCTATCTGCATCTGCGATTAACTTTGAAGCCGCGATCAACCAGCCAAAGACGCAATGGGTGGCGAACAAGATCGATAAGGAAGTCCAAGGCAGTTTTTTGACAAACAACATAGCCCTAGTGGCGTGGCACACCGACTTTAGTGGATGACGCTTACGCCTGGAAACTTTAGGGGCGCAAAGGATGGTGCCCAACTTAACCGTAAATCTATTCCACCATTTTAGCTGAACCGCGCCACCAGAGCCTCGGTTGGCGTAATCGCCGTTAGTCTTGGGGAAGACGCCAATTTATTCTCCTCATCTCGCCTCACAAGCAAACAGGACAATTGGCTACGATCAAGTTCACAACCAATCGCTGATCGAGATCGCAATCCTCATGCGGGTTAATTTTGCATACTAGCTAATGACTGAACTCTAGCCGAGTCATCAATAGGGAACACACAAACAGCCGACAGGTTCTCCCCATAGAGACTGTCGGTTTTTTATACTTGATCATCAAGTATTTGTCAATACATTATTGAGGATTGGTGAGATGAGGCGGTGATTGGGACAATTGGGAATCTTATGATCAAAACGCTTCCCCATCCCGAATTCCGAATCCCGAATCACCAATCCTGAGGTAACCTGATGACCAAGAACCTCGTCAAAAGTCAGGACATCGATTGAATGATGTAATCAAAATAAGGAGCCGCTTCCATAGCATCTTCCTGACTCAGCAATTCCAAGGAAGCATTTTTGAGGCAACGAATCGATTCAACCATTCCGGCGACAGGGACGCCGAGAGAGTTATACATCTCCTTGACCCCAATCAAACCAATTTTTTCAATCGGTTCCTTGTTTCCAGCCAGAACACCATAGGTAATCAATCGCAAATACCAACCGTAGTCCCGTAGGCATAGCGATCGCTGGCGCTCCCCATAAGCATTGCCTCCTGGTGAAATGAAGTCAGGACGCTTTTGCCATAGCTGCTTACTCGCTTCCTGAACAATTTTCTTTTCATTTTCTGCTAGGGTGGAAGCGATACGCATCCGCTGCTCACCCGTCTGCAAAAAGGTTTTAATACCCATCAGTTCACCGGAGCTGGGGTATCGCAGCTCGTCGTCGGCTTTGAGGATAACTTGGCTAACTACGCTCATCTTATTGGGTTAACTTAGATAACATTTGTAGTTTAGCGACTCTAGACCCCACAAATAAAGTCAGTTGATCGAAAAGTATTCACAAATCTACATTTTATGGATCACGATGTCTCCCTGTACCCCCATCCTCCTGTCTCCCCTGATCAGTGGCAACAAGGTCAATTGGTGGAAGTGACGATCAAAGACCTAAATGATAGTGGCGATGGTGTCGGACGGTTGGGGAATCGAGTCGTTTTTGTTCCTGATACGGTAACCGGGGATCATGTCCGAGTCAGACTATTGCGCGTCAAAGCCAATTACGCGATCGCGAAACTCCATCAACTTCTCGAACCCTCTCCCCATCGTATCCGCCCCCACTGCATCGTGGCGGATAAATGTGGCGGTTGTCAGTGGCAGCATATTGATCCCCAGTATCAGCGATCAGTCAAAGAAAATCTGATAGAGCAAGTATTAACCCGTATCGGCGGCTTCACCTCAATCGAGATCGCCCCGATTTTAAGCACTGATTCTCCCTTAGCTTACCGGAACAAAGCCACCTATCCGATGCAGCGATCGCCAACGGGTCAAGTTCAAGCTGGGTATTACCAGAAAGGAACCCATCAACTGATTAACCTGAATCAATGCCCCGTTCAAGATGCTCGTTTAAATCCCCTGTTAGCCCAAATCAAGCAGGATATTCAGCAACAAGGTTGGTCAATCTATAACGAAAGCCGTCATCAAGGACGATTGCGTCACCTGTCACTCCGGATTGGACGCCGAACCGGGGAAATGCTTTTAACCTTAGTCACAACCGATGCCAACTTAACCAATCTGGAAACTCAAGCCCAAACCTGGCTCAATCGCTATCCTGACCTGGTGGGTGTTTGTGTGAATGTGAATCCCCACCGTACCAATGCCATTTTCGGTGATCAAACCCATTGTGTCCTAGGTCAACCGTATCTGCGGGAGATATTCGCAGATTTAGAGTTCCAATTAAGACCTGATACCTTTTTCCAGGTCAACACCGAAGCCGCAGAAGCCTTGTTTAATGTCATTCGGCAAAAGCTGGCACTCCAAGGCACTGAATATCTGGTCGATGCCTACTGTGGCATTGGTACATTCACCCTACCCTTAGCTAAACAGGTGCAGCAAGCATTGGGGATCGAAGTGCAAGGGACAGCCGTGGAGCAAGCCCAAATTAATGCCCAGATTAATGGTATTACCAATGTCACGTTTAAGATGGGAACGGTGGAAACCGTGCTGCCGCAACTGGGGATCACTCCAGATATCGTATTACTTGACCCGCCACGCCAGGGCTGCAATCCCCAAGTCATTGAAACCCTGCTTTCAGTTCTCCCTCAACGCCTTGTCTACATTAGCTGCAAGCCAGCCACCCTAGCACGGGATCTTAAACGTCTCTGTCAGTCGGGCGGCTACCAATTAACCTACATTCAACCGGCGGACTTGTTTACCCAAACCCCTCACGTTGAGTGCGCGGCTTTCCTGGAAAAACAGGAGGGATGAGGGAGTTATCAGTTATCAGTTATCAGTTATCAGTTATCAGTTATCAGTAATCAGTAATCAGTTATCAGTTATCAGGAGCTGGGGGAGCTGGGGGAGCTGGGGGAGTTAACTCAGAATTCTACCTTACCTGTTCACTGTTCACTGTTCACTGTTCACTGTTCACTGTTCACTGTTCACTGTTCACTGTTCCCTAACGAATAACGAATCAATCTGCCCTCATTTAAAACAAAGCTCTGGTATTTGAATGAGAGTTTGGATACAATAGTAGATAAAGTACATTGTCAGTTACTAATTCAGAGAAAAACTACCCCCTGAGAGGCAAATTTGACCTATAATACCACAATCTACCAATCAATCAATGGGCAGTAGTTGAAATTATTCACCACAACCATAAGAAGCTCACCAACCTGCTGACGTAGCGAGAAACTCAAGATTGAGCATGAGGATTCGACAAAATTTAGATCAGCGAATTCAACGATTAGGGTGCCAGTATACAAAATCTGGACGAACCTTTATGATAACTCATACCTGAGTGTGGAGCGTCTGGTTTGAGAAAAATGAGATCGGCAAACGCGGCTATAGACCGTGTCATGTATCCAGTCCACCAACGAAAAGCTAGGGGTTTTTTAAGTGATTGCTGTATCATCTTTGCGCCCAGTTGAACGCAACTGGGGAACAATTAGCTTTGCTTCTACCCTTTACCTTTGCCCAATTCTCGACATACTTGTGGAACAAATTCCGCGCAAGTGGCGACCGGAGATCCGACTCGGACTCCAAGAGGCATTAGTAAATGCGGCAAAGCACGGCAATAATTTAGACCCAAGTAAGACCGTAATGGTTCACTTTAGTGTCATCAATGACGAATATTGGTGGATCATCTCAGATCAAGGCTCCGGCTTTTCTCCGCCTTGTCGTCAAGGGGATGCTGACGAGAGTTTGCCCCATGATGAATCAGAAAATGGTAGAGGGTTATGCCTGCTCTACCACATTTTTGATCAAGTTCACTGGAATCCTCAGGGAACTGAACTGCGACTGTGCAAACACATGAAGAGTCGATCAAGGTTACCCTTGATTCCCTAGCGATCGCGATTTCCATGGGTCGGGCAAGGGGGGGCACAGATCGAGCGATCCAGCCATCCTGACGCCTGACGCAACCGCGCTAGAGCTTCCTCTGGCTGTTCTTTGAGCAAAAAGACTAAAGCCGCAGCCGCTTGCTCCTTGGCTCTAGCTGGGCGGTTTGACTTTAATCGATGCCAATCTTGGGGCGTAATCCCTAAACGTTCTGCCAAGGCTTGGGCAAGTTCCAGGGTACTGGCGTCCTTGAGACTATCGGTTTTAGTATATTGCATCGGTCTAGGTATAAGTTTGTTAAGCTAATCCCACGGCTGAAGCGCCTGGGGTCTTGTGTTTGATTGTATCTATTTTTTTTCACCCATTGATTGATCCCTTCTTCTGTTATGAGTGCTGATTCTGATCCCAATCAGCAAAATCCAGATGCTGACGAGTTTGAGCAAGCGTTATCTGAGGTTGAGCAATCGCTTTTGGCTCTCAAAGAGCGCTATGCACAAGTCCAACGGGATCAGCAGCGACAAGCCCAGCTTCAGCACCGTCGCGAGCAAATTAGAGGCTCTGGGCGTCAAATCCGTAACCAACCCGCCTTGAAAGCTGAACTCCGGCAAATTCAAGAGCAGCTTGAAACCATTGAACTGAATTTAGAGAGCCAGCTTTTTTCCTGGAGTGCTTTTAAAGAACCCTTTTGGCAAGCCGTTCGCTTCGGGGGACTGGGGATTGTGATCGGCTGGTTGCTCAAATCTTGTGCAGGTTAATCGGTAGGGGCGACCCGCCTGCATCGATTAACAACCCCATCCGCTCACTTGTCTCGGGTCGCCCTTGGCTCATCAATTGTCTCGGGTCGCCCTTTTTTCCTTGCCAATTGACGCCCAAACCCTTCAAAATAGTTAACAGACCGCCAAATCTGCCCGGATTTATCATTGCAGAGCCTGAAGGATTGATCCACACCAAGGCAGTGGAGATATCTATTTCCCAGTCATGACCAATCCCCCGTTCATTCGCAAAAATAATTGCTCCTATATTGTTTTACATTGATCCCCAACTGTATTCTCCATTCAACTGACGCTAAAAAAAGCTGAATTAATTGTCCAGGTATGGGCAAGCCCGGAGTGACTGATTTTGGTAAACTGGCAAAATTATGCAAAAAAAACCGATCGCACAACTTTTACGCACCGGTCAGCCGGATGAAACTGTAACCATCCAGGGCTGGGTACGCACGAAACGAGAACTCAAAGAGTTTGCCTTTATGGAGGTTAACGATGGCTCCTGCTTGGCAAATTTGCAAGTCATCCTCAATCCTGACGTACCGGATTATCAAACGATTCTCCAGCAGATCAACACTGGGGCGTCTGTAGAAGTTGTTGGCGTATTGGTGCCGTCTCCGGGAAAAGGACAGCGAATTGAGTTGAGGGCAAATTCGGTGCAGGTGTATGGGGAAGCTGATCCCGCCACCTATCCACTCCAGAAGAAACGCCATTCCTTTGAATTTTTGCGAACCATTGGACATCTGCGATCGCGTACCAATACTATCGGTGCTGTACTACGGGTGCGTAACGCCTGTGCTAATGCGATCCACCAATTCTTTCAGGAACGAGGCTTTTTGTGGATTCACAGTCCGATTATCACCGCGAGTGATTGTGAAGGAGCGGGGGAACTGTTTACAGTAACCAACCTAAACCTCAACAATATTCCCAAAACCGAAGATCAATTGGTGGATTTTAGCCAAGACTTCTTTGGACGCCAAGCCTACCTGACGGTTAGTGGGCAACTGCAAGCCGAGGTGATGGCGATGACATTTGGGAATGTGTATACCTTTGGTCCGACATTCCGGGCGGAAAATTCCAATACATCCCGCCATTTAGCCGAGTTTTGGATGGTGGAACCGGAAATGGCATTTTGTGATTTACAGGGCGATATGGATTTGGCACAGGAGTTTCTCAAGTATGTATTCTCCTCGGTACTAGAGAACTGTCCTGAAGACATGGAATTTTTCAATAAGCGGATTGATAATACCGTACTGGCAACGGCGGAAAATATTATCAACAATCAGTTTGAGCGAATTACTTATACCGATGCGATCGCGCAATTAGAAAAAGCTGACCGCAAGTTCGAGTACCCCGTTGAGTGGGGGACAGACTTACAGTCGGAACACGAACGCTATTTGGCAGAAGAATTATTTCAGAAACCCGTTATAGTGAGCGATTATCCCTTAGGGATCAAGGCATTCTATATGCGTTTGAACGATGACGGCAAAACTGTTGCCGCCATGGACGTACTAGCACCGAAGATTGGGGAAATTATCGGCGGTTCTCAACGGGAGGAACGCCTCGATGTTCTCCTTTCTCGCATCCAAAATCAGGGAATGAATCCAGAGGAGTTGTGGTGGTATCTAGACTTGCGGCGCTATGGTACCGTTGCCCATGCGGGGTTTGGTTTAGGATTTGAGCGATTAGTGCAGTTTATGACGGGGATGGGAAATATACGAGACGTGATTCCTTTCCCCCGCACACCCTTGAGCGCTGAATTTTAACGTATCGCGGAAGTCCCCACCCTCAACAGACGGATTTTCGTAGCCGTCAGGCGAGAATGAACGGCTGTAGGGTGGGGATGACTAGCGGGAAACCGGAGGAACGGAGGTTTCCAGTAAATCTGGCAACGGCAGTCTATCAATTCAGTCTTCAATCAGTTGAGTAACCGTCTTATATTTGTTATTAGCATAAGCCTTAAGTTTTTTCAGGCGCTTCTGGCGTTGCGTGAAGGTTTGGGTTTTTCATTTTGTGTTGCAACTATCAACAGACTAATACTATCATGTATATTGGTTGCTGACCCTGAGTTAGAGATGCTGTGTAAGACCAATTTGTAGCAATACAAAAAGGCAACGGCAAGCGAAACAGGAAGCGATGATGGTTGTTTCAATGAAGCTCCGGCTTCAGCGGATCTTGCCGGAGTACTTCACCCGTTTCCAGTTAAATTCAGTAGGGGCGCAAGGCTTGCGCCCTAAAACCTGAGGCTTGCGCCCTAAAAGGTTTGCCATCCATAATCACACATGACAAGGGGCATCCGGTGGAGCATTGTCGGGCAAGGAACATGATACCCTGTGTGGTTAGAAACAGAGGTTTATCGGATCACAAATTATGATAAAAAACTATCCCATTTTAGTGTATTTTCAAGGGAAGGGTAGAGCCGAACTGTCACGTCTTATTTTCACTTGTGGCGAGGTTTCCTTTGACGATCAAAGACTCTCCTGTGAAGAGTACTGGCATTTGTGTGGAAATTTGTCAAGGTTAGTGGCAAGGTTGACAACAGGCTTTTCACCCAACCCGGAAACGTTGTATAGTGGAAATTTATTCATGAAGGCTGTAATTAGAACCAAAGCCAAACCTTATTGTTCACGGCAATAGCCAGCCAGAACTATGCCCAAAAAACCTGAAACTGACAAGAGCCAGGATCACTGCATTCATCATTGGTTTGAAGAGCAGGTGCAGCAGACTCCTGATGCTGTCGCGATCGCGTTTGCTAACGAACAACTCACTTACCAGCAGTTAAATGCTCGGAGTAATCAAGTCGCCGATTATTTGCACTCTCTCGGTGTCGGCGCTGATATGCTGGTGGGCATCTGCATGGAGCGATCGCTAGATATAGTTGTGGGAATTTTGGGCATTCTCAAGGCAGGGGCTGCCTATCTCCCCCTCGATCCTGCCTATCCTCAACAACGTCTGGCTTTCATGGTACAAGATGCCCAGCCATCGGTACTGTTAACCCAACAGAAATGGGTAAACCGGATTCCCCAAAGTGACGTGCGCTTCGCGCAGGGTGTAGGGGGTAGTCTCCTCCCCTACACCCCACGCCCCACACCCCACACCCGCCCCGAAGGGGCTTGTGGGGTACGTTTAGTTTGTTTCGATACGGATGGGGAAACGATTTTCCGGGGAAGTGCTCGCAATCCCAGCCATCGGGCAAAACTCGATAACTTAGCTTATGTTATTTACACCTCTGGCTCAACCGGGCAACCTAAAGGGGTGTTAGTTACTCACCAAAATCTGCTTCATTCCACCTCGGCTCGCCTTGACTATTACCCGGAACCCTTAACGGCTTATTTATTACTTTCTTCCTTTGCGTTTGATAGCTCGGTGGCGGGGATATTTTGGACGTTGTGTACGGGGGGAACCCTGGTGATACCGCCGCCCAATTTTCAACATGATCCGAGGGGATTAACGGCATTAATTCAGCAGCAGCGGATTTCTCATTTACTTTGCTTACCTTCTTTATATCGTTTACTTTTAGAGCAGTCAAAACCAGAAGAATTGGCGTCGTTACGTGCAGTTATTGTTGCCGGAGAAGCTTGTCAGCCTAACTTAATTGCCCTTCATGATCAACAGTTAACTCATACCTCTCTTTATAACGAATATGGTCCGACTGAGGCAACGGTTTGGGCTATTGTATACAAATGTGAACCCCAAGTAGCGCTAACTAAAGTGCCAATTGGTCGCCCCATTAAAAATACTCAAATTTATTTACTTGATCCAGATCTTAATCCGGTGACGATGGGGCAGCCAGGAGAAATTTATATTGGTGGTTCTGGTATTACTAAAGGCTATTTAAATCGTCCCGATTTAACTGAGGAGAAATTTATTCCCAACCCGTTGGGGGAGGAACAAGGCGGATCTCAATTCCCCCGACTTTACAAAACTGGGGATTTAGGCAGATATTTACCGGATCATACAATTGAATTTTTGGGGCGAACCGATGATCAGGTGAAAGTTCGGGGGTTTCGGATTGAATTGGGGGAAATTGAGGCAGTTTTAAGTCATCACCCCGATGTGAAACAAACGGTGGTTATGGCGAGGGAAGATACGCCGG
This sequence comes from Coleofasciculus sp. G3-WIS-01, assembly GCF_040223135.1. NCBI lineage: Bacteria > Bacillati > Cyanobacteriota > Cyanophyceae > Coleofasciculales > Coleofasciculaceae > Coleofasciculus > Coleofasciculus sp. G3-WIS-01. The sequence goes on along the minus strand of NZ_JAVJZI010000028.1, from coordinate 35,631 downwards.
GAGATAAACGGTTGGTGGCGTATGTTGTTGGTGATCAGGAGGCGGATTTAGAGGCGCAAGCGGAACAGATTGCTCAATGGCAGGAGGTGGATAATGTAATCTACAGCCAAAGGGATAAGACGCCGGATCAGGATGATCCAACCTTTAATATTGTCGGTTGGAATGATAGTTATACAGGACAACCGATTCCCGCCCAACAGATGCACGAATGGGTAGAAACGACGGTTGATCGCATTCGCTCAAATCATCCCCAGACTGTGTTAGAAATTGGTTGCGGCACCGGGATGCTTTTGTTTAGAATTGCGCCTAGCTGTTGTAAGTATTTGGGGACAGATATTTCCCCAGAAGCCCTCGATTATGTGGCGCGGCAAATGGCAACGTTGGCGGGAAATTGGGAACAGGTGGAGTTATGTCAGAGAGCGGCGGACAATTTTGCCGGGATAGAGCCCCAGTCGTTTGATGGGGTGATTATTAATTCGGTGATTCAGCTTTTTCCCAGTGCGGAGTATTTAATTGATGTGCTGGAGAAGGCGACAACGGTGGTTAAACCGGGGGGGTTTATTTTTGTCGGGGATATCCGCAGCTTGCCGTTATTAGCCGCTTTTCATGCCTCGGTACAATTGGCGCGATCGCCCCAGGAATTATCGAAAGAACAGTTGCGACAACGCTGGCAAAAAAGTATCGAGAATGAAGAAGAATTGGTGATTGATCCGGATTTGTTCTTGGCGTTAGGAGAACAGTTAGAGCGAATCAGTCACGTAGAAATTCAACTCAAGCGGGGGCGATATCATAACGAATTAACCCGATTTCGCTACGATGTGGTTCTGCATATTGAAAACCAGACGGGTTCTATCCCAGAAATTACCGAGTTAGATTGGGGAAAAGATGAGTTGAGTTTGCCCAAAATTTGGCAGATTCTCCAGGAGAGTCAGCCAGAAGGATTAGCAGTTAACCGGATTCCCAATCCTCGGTTAGGGGCAGAGATAAAACTGGTAGAATGGCTCAGGGAAAATAACCCAGAAACCGTGACGGTGGGTGAGATGCGATCGCGGTTGCAGAGTTGGGTAGGAAAGGGCATCGAACCGGAAGAGTGGTGGGAATTAAGTCAGGCGTTTCCCTATACCGTCTATGTGAATCAGTCAAAGGATTCGGCAGATGGCTATGATGTGTTTCTGCAACGACAAACAGACTCAAATCAGAAACAACTCCCTGACTTTTCACGGGATCGGGAAAACCTCTCTCCATCCCCCCCTTCCGTTTGGAGAGACTATACCAATAATCCCCTGAAGGGAAAACTTGCCCGTAAATTAGAACCGGAATTGCGTCGCTATTTACAACAGCAGTTGCCGGATTATATGGTGCCCTCTGCTTTTGTTATCCTGGACAAAATGCCCCTGAATGCTAATGGGAAAATAGACAGAAAGGCATTACCCGCGCCAGCGAGATCGCGCCCGGAATTAGCCACGGATTTAGTGTTACCGCAAAGCGAAATTGAGCAAGAGATTGCCCAGGTTTGGCAAGGGGTGTTGCAGTTAGATGCAGTGGGTGTTAATGATAACTTTTTTGACTTGGGTGGCAATTCTTTACTCCTGATTCAGGTGCATAAAGAATTAGTCGAACGGTTTGGTTCAGATTTATCCGTGGTTGCCCTATTTCAGTATCCCACCATTCGCCGTTTAGCCCAGCACTTGAGCCAAACGCCGCCATCAGAAAACCCATTTCATCGCCCTCAAGGGATGAGGCGAGGGGTAGACAATCAGGAGATTGCAATTATTGGTATGGCGGGGCGGTTTCCAGGGGCAAAGGATATTCAAACATTTTGGCAGAATTTGCTGGATGGCGTGGAATCTATTTCCCGGTTTTCTGATCAGGAATTGGTGCCGGCTGATCCGACGTGGCGACAAAATCCTCACTATGTGAAAGCGGGGGCTATTTTAGCAGATATTGACCAATTTGATGCCGACTTTTTCGGCTATTCTCCCAGAGAAGCTGAAATCCTCGATCCACAACAACGGATTTTCTTAGAATGTGCGGTGACAGCCCTGGAAGATGCCGGATATAATCCAGAAACCTATCCCGGCGCGATCGGGGTTTATGCGGGTAGCGGGATTAATACTTACTTTACAAATCATGTTTGTCCTAGTCGAGGGTATGCCAATAATCGCTCCTTCTTAGAAACCGTGAGCGATGTGCAGATGACAATCGGACAAGCCCCAGATTTTCTGCCCACCCGGGTGTCTTATAAACTCAATTTAACCGGACCGAGCGTCAATATTCAAACCGCTTGTTCGACAGGCTTGGTGGCGGTGCATAGTGCTTGTCAGAGTTTACTGAATGGGGAATGTGATCTGGCATTAGCTGGGGGGGTGGCGATTCGTTTGCCCCAAAAAACGGGATATGTTTATGAACAAGGCGCCGTATTTTCTCCCGATGGGCATTGTCGCGCCTTTGATGCTCACTCACTTGGCACCGTATTTGGCAATGGTGTGGGCATCGTGGTGCTGAAACGATTGGCGGATGCGATCGCGGATGGGGATAAAATTGATGCGGTGATTAAAGGTTCGGCAATTAATAATGATGGGGCATTAAAGGTGAGTTATGCCGCCCCTTCGGTAGAAGGGCAAGGGGCGGTGATTGCCCAAGCCCTAACTGTGGCGGGAATTGAGGCGAATACAATTAGTTATGTGGAAGCCCATGGTACGGGTACTCCCCTGGGTGATCCGATTGAAATTACTGCCCTGACTCAGGCTTTTCAGGAAACCACTCCAGAAAAAGGGTTTTGTGCGATTGGTTCGGTGAAAACCAATGTCGGACATTTAGCGAATGCAGCGGGAATCGCCGGGTTAATTAAAACGGTTTTGGCATTGAAACATCGGGTAATTCCGGCGAGTTTGCACTTTGAAACACCGAATCCCCGGATTGATTTTGCCAATAGTCCATTTTTTGTCAATGATAAACGCCGGGAATGGGAAACTAAGGATGTGCCACGCCGCGCTGGGGTAAGTTCTTTTGGCATGGGGGGAACCAATGTTCATGTCGTTTTAGAAGAAGCGCCTGGGATGGGGAATAAGCAACAGGGAATAGGGAATAGGCAACAGGCAACAGGCAACAGGCAACAGGGAATAGGGAATAGGGAACGTCCCTATCATATATTTACCCTATCCGCTCAAACGAAAAAAGCCTTGTCGGAGTTAAAGGAAGCCTATATCACCTATCTGGATACTCATCCAGAGGTAGAACTATCCGATATATGTTTTACCGCCAACGTGGGGCGGAAACAATTTCAGCATCGGTGGGCAGTTATCGTGGCATCAAAAGCCGAACTTCGAGAACAATTGGTTCAGGGTTCTGGGGACATGATCCGGCGGGAGACTCCGGGGGAAAAAATCGGTAAAATCGCCTTTTTGTTTACCGGGCAAGGCTCTCAATACCCAAATATGGGACGCCAACTCTACGAGACGCAACCGATATTTCGGGAAGCGATGGCACAGTGCGATCAAATTCTGCGTTCTCAACTAGAAATCCCTTTACTTGAGGTACTGTATGGGGACAAGTCATCGGCAACCCAGTTAAATCAAACCGCTTATACTCAACCCGCTTTATTTGCCCTAGAATATGCCCTATTTCAGGTATGGAAAGCTTGGGGCATAGAACCTGATCTGGTAATGGGGCATAGTGTCGGGGAATATGTCGCCGCTTGTGTGGCTGGGGTGTTTAGTTTGGCAGAGGGGTTGAACTTAATTGCTCACCGGGGGAAGTTAATGCAAGCTTTACCCGATGATGGGGCAATGGTGTCGCTGATGGCATCTGAGAAACGGGTGCAAGCCGCGATTGAAGGATATGAAAATGATGTATCCATTGCTGCGATTAACGGCAGCGAAAGTGTGGTAATTTCCGGGAAACGGGATGTGATTAATCAGATTTGTGAAACCTTAGCGGTTGAGGGGATTAAAATGAAACCCTTAACCGTTTCCCATGGGTTTCATTCGCCGTTAATGACACCCATGTTGGCAGAATTTGAGAGGATTGCTCAACAGGTTAGCTTTTCTTCCCCCCAGATTAAGGTAATCAGTAATGTTACTGGAGCCGTGGCGCAAAATGAGATAGCGACTCCAGAGTATTGGGTGCGTCACATCCGACAACCGGTGCAATTTGCCGCCAGTATGAAGCGTTTAGAACAGCAGGGGGTAGAGATATACGTCGAAATTGGACCCAAACCCGTTTTATTAGGCATGGGGCGTCAGTGTTTACCTGAACATCAGGGGTTGTGGTTGCCGAGTTTGCGCCCACCCCAAGCCGATTGGCAGCCCCTGTTAACCAGTTTGGTACAACTGTATCTGAATGGGATATCGGTGAATTGGGCGGGGTTTGATCGCGACTACCTGCGTCGTAGAGAACATCTGCCGACTTATCCGTTTCAACGACAACGCTATTGGATTGAACCCAAGAAAGGCGCTAAAGCGCCCACTACGAGCCATCCCTTACTGGGTGAACGATTGGATTTGGCGGGAACATCAGACATTCGCTTCCAATGCCAAATTAGTCAAGATGGGCATAATTTGACTTATTTGGCAGATCATCGCATTTTTGGGCAGGCGATTCTACCCCTAACTGCTTATTTAGAAATGGCGTTAGCGGCAGGGAAAACAATGTTCCCCGGTAAAGTTATTACGTTGCAAGAGGTGTTTATTGAGCAGCCCCTGGTGCTGGCGGCGGAGAAAGGGGAATCAAACACCCTACAACTGGTGTTAACGCCGAAAGGAAATGATATTTATTCGTTCCAGATTTATAGTCGGATGGCGGCTCAGGAAACGTCGCTAAACCCGACTTGGATACGTCATGGTTTTGGGGATGTTTTAGTCGGGAAGTCGGGAGAGGTAAACCAAGCAGCACCGCACCCGATTCCTTTTAATTTAGCCGCTTGGCAGGAGCAATGTCGGGAAGGGATATCCGCTGAAGTATTTTATCAAAGACGGGAGGGGAATGGAGGCGCTAAAGCGCCCACTACGAACAGGCGATCGCACGATATCGAATTTGGTCCGAGTTTTCAAGGATTAGAACAACTCTGGAAAGGGGATGGAGTGGCTCTGGGCAGAATTCGGGTGCCAGACGGGGTTTGGCAGGCAATGGATGAGTATACCTTACACCCCGCTTTACTGGATGCGAGTCTGCATCTATTGGGCGCTATTTTACCCGAGGGCACCTATTTACCCGTGGTTTTAGACCATCTGCAACTCTATCATCCTCCCCGTCGGAATTTATGGAGTTATGCCACCCTGAAACCAGGAAGAAGCCCTGACAGTGAAATCCTGAATGCAGAGGTTCACTTGTTTGATGATCAGGGAAATTTGGTGGCATTGGTTTCTGGCTTATGCCTGCGACGTGCCAATCAACGGAACATCACTCACCGCTCAGAGTTAGAGAATCACCTATACGAAGTCGTTTGGCAACCGAGTCAGGGTATTCCTCGCCCTCAAGGGAGTGAACCCGGAAATTGGTTAATCTTTGCCGATGGGAAGGGCATGGGTGAAGCGTTAGCCGAGAGTCTGTTTGAGGGAGGGCATTGCTGTACCCTGGTGATTCCCGGTGATAATTATCAACAATTAGCAGCTAAACCAGATGGTGTCGCCGGATACTATCAAATTAATCCCGCCGAGCCGGAAGAGTTTCAACGCCTGCTGAAAGATAACCCGTTTTTTTGGCAGGGAGTGGTGCATTTGTGGAGTATTGAAGCGGAGGCGGAGGCGCTAAAGCGCTTACTACAAACGGTGCATTTGTGGAGTATTGAAGCGGAGGCGGAGGCGCTAAAGCGCTCACTACAAACGGGGAGTGCCTTGCATCTGGTGCAAGCCCTATCAAATGCGAAACTATCCCCCCGTTTATGGCTCGTCACCCAAGGGGCAAAACCGATTGATTCGGCTCCCATCCAAGTCTCCCAGGCGCCGTTATGGGGGTTAGGTCAAGCTATTTCCCTAGAATATCCTGAACTACAGTGTAAGCGTTTAGACTTAGATCCATTGGCGGCAGACAGGGCATCATCAGTAGAAGTGCTGCTCGATGAACTGTTTACTGAGGATGATAATGAAGACCAAATCGGCTATCGTCAAGGGGTACGTTATGTCCCCCGACTCCAGCGTTTCCACATTCAAAAGACGGCTCAAATCCATTCTTCCCCGTTAAATATCCCCCAGCCCCCTTTAACCAGGGAAAATAGTATCAAAGTCCCCCTTTTTAAGGGGGATTTAGGGGGATCTCCGACTCCAGTACGAGTAAAACTTGACAGTTACGGCATCTTAGACAATTTGGAGTTAGCCCCCCTAAGGCGCCGTCAACCGGAAGCTGATGAAGTAGAAATTCAAGTGCGGGCGGCGGGGTTAAACTTCCGCGATGTACTCAATGCCCTGGGAATGCTGCGGGAGTATTATGAAAACGAATTAGGAATTAGTCATCCTGGGGAGGTTCCCTTTGGGTTTGAATGTGCTGGGGAAATTGTTGCAGTTGGGGAAAATGTTTCTAATTTCCAGATAGGCGCTCGCGTGATGGCGTTGGCGACAGGAAGTTTAGCGAGTTTTGTCACCGTTTCGGCGACTCAAGTTGCCCTCAAACCGGAAGGGTTCAGTTTTGAGGAAGCCGCCACGATTCCGGCTGCCTTTCTCACTGCTGACTATGCCCTGCACGAGTTAGCCAAGATGCAGGCAGGTGATAGTATCTTAATTCATTCTGCCGCAGGCGGCGTCGGACAAGCCGCTGTACAACTGGCGCAACGGGCGGGAGCAGAAATTTTTGCCACGGCGAGTCAGAAAAAATGGGAGTTTCTCAAGGCAATGGGGATTAATCATGTCATGAATTCCCGCACCTTAGATTTTGCTGAGGAGATTAAACAACTTACCCATGGGCAAGGGGTGACTATTGTCCTGAATAGCTTTAATAAAGAGTTTATCGATAAAAGCTTTGAAATCCTTGCCCAAAATGGACGATTTATCGAACTCGGTAAAATTGATATCTGGGATAATCAGAAAGTTCAGCAACTGCGCCCCGATGCTGCATATTTTCCTTTTGAATTAGGAGAAGCCTACCAACAAAACCCCGACTTACTCCCCTCCCTCTTTGCTCACCTCTTATCCGGTTTTGCCGAGGGTAGCCTCAAACCCTTACCGATGAAAGTTTTCCCCTTAGAAAATGTTGTTGATGCCTTCCGGTATATGGCAAGCGCCAAACATATTGGCAAAGTTGTCATTTCTATGTCAGCGTCGCCATCTTCAACCGTAGTTCGAGGCGAGGGCAGTTATCTAATTACTGGCGGGTTAGGCGGTTTAGGAATTAAAGCCGCTCAATGGCTAATTGAGGAAGGCGCAAAACATATCGTTTTAGCCAGTCGCCGAGGCATAAACTCACCAGAAGTCGGCGCAGAAATCCGCCAATTAGAGGAAAAGGGGGCGGAGATTTTGGTGGTGAAAGCCGATGTCGCCCAGTATAAGGATGTGGCTCAATTAATCGCCACTTGTCCCCAACCCCTACGGGGGATTATTCACGCCGCTGGCGTGTTGGATGATGGGGTGCTGCAAAAACAATCCTGGGCAAGATTTGAGACAGTCATGGCGCCGAAAGTGGCTGGTTCCTGGAATTTACATCAGTTAACCAAAGATGTACCCTTAGACTTGTTTATTTGTTTCTCCTCGGCGGCATCCATTACCGGAATGGTGGGGCAAGGAAATTATATCGCTGCCAATACATTCCTGGATGCGATCGCTCATTACCGTCGCGCCTTAAATCTACCGGCTCTATCTATCAACTGGGGCGCTTGGGGTGACGTGGGGATGGCAGCTAAACTCAGCCAAGAGCAACAACTGAGATTAGCGGCTCAGGGGATTGATTTAATTACCTATCCGGAAGGGTTTCAACTGCTGGGTAGGTTAATCGCAGAAAATGCCACCCAAGTTACTGTACTACCGATGACCGACTGGTCAAAATGGATTGGTGGATTGCCACAAGTGACGCCCTTCTATGCGGATTTGATGTCAGATACGGCGGTTAAGCCAGAATCAAACCAGTCATTCAGATTAGAGTTGCAGGGAATCCCCGCATCAGCGCGTCGAGATAGGCTGATGTCTCATGTTCGAGGATTGATTGGGAAAACTCTAGGCTTAAAGGAACCGGAGAACATTGAGTTAGGGCAACGGTTGTTTGATTTAGGGTTAGACTCATTGATGGCAATTGAGTTAAGAAGTTATCTACAAAGGAGTTTGGGATGTAATCTGCCCTCGACTCTACTGTTTGACTATCCAACCTTAGAAGCCCTGGTTGATTATCTCGCGATCGCGGTTCTGGGTTTAGCCGAGTCAACCCCAACCCTATCTCATACCTCTACCCTAGTGGCGATTCAACCCCAGGGTAATAAACCTCCCTTGTTTTGTCTGCCGGGAATTTTAGGTAATGTGTTTCAACTCGAACCCCTAGCCCGTTATCTGGGAAATGAGCAACCGTTTTATGGGTTGCGATCGCTGGGTTTGGATGAAGATATTGAACCCTATACCAATATGGCTGATATTGCCACTCACCAGATCAAATCCATCCAAGAGATACAACCCCATGGTCCCTATTTTCTCGCTGGACATTCCTTTGGGGGTAAAGTTGCTTTTGAAATCGCCAACCAGTTACAGGCTCAAGGGCAGGAAGTTTCTCTACTGGCAATTATGGATATTCAAGTGCCTGTTGTCGAACAGGAAAAAGATGCCATTCATTGGCATGACAGCAAATATATAATTGGACTCGCGAGGATGTTTGAAAGCTCCCTAGAGCAAGACTTAAACCTACCATCATCCCTTGACTCTTTGAGTTTGAATGAGCAAATCAACCTTCTCCGATTAACCTTGAAAAAAGTGGGACAGGTATTTAGCGAAACTGAATTGAGGCGACTGTTCCGAGTTTATAAAGCCAATATGCAAGCCATGACTCAATATGTCCCCTCGCAGGTTTATCCCAACCCAATCACCCTGTTGCGAGGGAGTGAAGTTCACCCAGACGATGATTTTCTACCGGATGAAGTGATGACTCAACAAGACCCAACTTGGGGCTGGAGTCAGCTTTGTGCCCAATCGTTAGATGTTCAAATTGTTCCAGGAAATCATTTCACGATGATGATGGAACCCCAGGTTCAGAGTTTAGCCCAACGGCTCAAAACTTTTCTGTGAAAAAACAATAAAGACCAAAATATGCTGGAAACACCAAATTTAATAATTAATAAACAATTTGTATCTGTCTCAGTTGAGTAAACGTTGATAATCCAGATAACTATGTCAGATAAAATCCAGTGGGTCTATAGTTCGCAAAATAATCGCCAACTCAGCGAGCGCTATAACCAATGGGCAAAGGACTACGAACGCGATTTAGCTGAAACCTTTGGTCGTCCCCACCGCGAACCTATCCTCGATCTCACGCTTAAATACGTCCCCAAAAACGCTCATATTTTAGATGCGGGAGCCGGCACCGGTACAATGGGTCAATGGCTGCATGAGGAAGGCTATGACACCCTAGTCGGAATTGACCTTTCCCCAGGAATGCTGGCTGAGGCACAAAAGAAGAATGTCTACACCCAGTTACGCCAAATGATATTGGGCGAACCCTTAGACTTTCCCACAGCTACTTTTGATGCGGTTACAGCTTGTGGCGTATTTACTTATGGACATGCTCCGAGCCATTCGTTTGATGAATTAATTCGTGTCACTAAACCCCAAGGATACATTATATTTACCCTACGCCCCGATTTCTACGAAAGCAGTGACTTTAAAGGCAAAATGACGGATTTAGAAACACAAGGAAAGTGGACATTAACCGAACGGGGAGATAAATATCAAGCTGAACCCAAAGGACAACCCGATCTGTATTTACAAACCTGGGTGTATCAGGTTTGTTGGGGCTTGGTTCCCCAGCCCCTCCGTCATATTATGTCCGGTTGAATACCCATAATTAGGGTGAGGGGGAGATGGAAAGACGTTTTGATTATTTAGGGGCTGCTCCACGAGTGTAGATGGGATACCACACAAGGGTTTAAAACTATTTTTTGACCCCAAAAGTGCCAAGTTTTATTGTCTGTTCGGTCAAAAACGAAAGCAATGCAAGCCTAAAAGCAGCATCTCCCCCATCTCCCCCATCTCCCCCATCTCCCCCTCACCTCACCACTTATTCAGCAGCCCCTATTTATGGGTGAGAAAGCCGGATATCATTTCACCTGCCGCAAACAGATAATTAAAGCTTATAAAATTTGTGTTTAAGTTTTAATAGTCTAAAGATAAGAGGACTTCGGGCGGGCAGAATAGCTCCCTGGCAAAACACCACTTGATCGGGCTTTGAGGGTGTAGTATGATAGTTTTTCATTAGTATATTATTGGCTAACTATGGTCAAATTTTAACTTTCAACGCTTCAAAGCCTTAATCATGCGTCATTTTTGCCGCGATCGCGTCCCAAAAAGCCAAATACTACAAACATACTTAATTACCCAATTTCCGGAACAGACTCCGGGGCAGATTTGACAAAAAATTCATTTTATGCATCTAGCCACCCCGACAACCCAATTCTCGTTTCCCAAGGTGCCACTAAACGGCAACGTTTATTATCCCTACTAATAATTAATAATGTTAATCACAAGTCCTGATTCTCAAACCTCAAACCAGCAATCCTTATCAGCCTACTACCAACAAATCCGCCAACTCAGCGAACAAATTTGTCAACCATTAGAAATTGAAGACTATGTGGTTCAAAGTATGCCAGATGCCAGTCCAATTAAATGGCATCTTGCCCATACCGCTTGGTTTTTTGAAGCCTTTATATTAGTACCTCACCTGAAAGGCTACAGAATCTTTCACCCCAAATATGATTACCTATTAAACTCCTACTACGAATCATTAGGAGAACGAGTTCCCGCCGCCCAACGTGGCACCTTATCTCGCCCCACAGTTGCCGAAGTTTATCGCTATCGTGCCTATGTCGATGAAGCCATCCAGTCATTAATCGCAGCAAATCCCGGAAACTCAGAATTAGAAGCCCTAATTATTCTTGGACTCAACCACGAACAGCAACATCAAGAATTTCTGTTGACCAACATTAAACATATCTTTGGCAATAATCCCCTACGTCCCGTCTACAATCCTAATTTACCCATTCCACCTGCTCCATCTGTCGTCAAACCACTAGATTGGCTAAACTATCCCGCCCAATTATATGAAATAGGTCACAATGATGAAGGATTTGCCTTTGATAACGAACAGCCCCGCCATCAGGTTTACCTGCAAGCCTATCAACTTGCCTCCCGATTAATCACCAACGGCGAATATCTAGAATTTATCCAAGCTAGCGGTTACAATAACCCCGATTATTGGCTATCAGAAGGGTGGACAGCAGCACGTTCTCAACAGTGGCAAGCCCCGTTATATTGGGAACAAATCGATGGCGATTGGTGGTTAATCACACTGGGAGGAATGCGTCGCTTAAATGAAAACGAACCCGTTTGTCATCTGAGCTTTTATGAAGCCGATGCCTATGCTCGTTGGGCAGGAAAACGGTTGCCCACGGAAGCCGAATGGGAAACCGCAACCGCCAATGTTCCCGTGGGAGGCAACCTATTAGAAACCGGACTATTGCACCCTACACCCGCCACAGGAAGCGATTCCCCTCAGCAACTATTCGGCGATGTTTGGGAATGGACAACTAGCACCCATCAACCTTATCCTGGATATCGCCTAGAAGCCGGAATCATCGGTGAATATAATGGCAAATTAATGTGTAATCGCTTAGTCTTACGAGGTGGCTCCTGTGTAACGTCTTTGTCTCATATTCGTCCAACCTATCGCAACTTTTCCCCCCCTGCTACTCGGTGGCAGTTCACCGGTATTCGCTTAGCCGATACCGATTAAATTAGCTCACGTAATAAAATTAAAATAGTGTAGGAGTGTTTCATGCAACCCAAACCCATTCCCCCTAGTCCCGGTCAAGAATCCGTCTGGGACTATCCCCGCCCTCCCCGCATTGAAGATACCACGAAGCAGATTAAAATTATTTTCAATGGTGAAGTCATTGCCGATACCCGCCGTGCCAAAAGAGTACTAGAAACCAGCCATCCACCTAACTACTTTATTCCCGTAGACGATATCAAGATGGAGTATTTAACTCCAAGTTCTCACTCCACTTACTGCGAGTGGAAAGGACGGGCATCTTACTATACCTTGAGAGTAGGCGATCGCGAAGCCAAAAACGTGGCTTGGTACTATACTAAAATATTCCCTGCCTACGAGGAACTCATCGGTTATGTCGGCTTCTATCCTAGACCAATGGATGCTTGCTATGTTGATGACGAGAAAGTACAACCCCAACCCGGAGATTTTTACGCGGGGTGGATAACCCGTGATATTGTTGGTCCGTTCAAAGGTGAACCGGGTACCTGGGGTTGGTAGGGAGCCGGGGTAGTAGAGACGTAAGGCGTGGAACGTCTGGGAGCCGGGGGAGATTGTGTAGGGGCTCACTTTCACTACTATCGTTTGAAATGGTGCGTTACGCTTCTTGAAATGGTGCGTTACGCTTCGCTAACGCACCCTACACCCGCCCCGACTTTACGAAGAACCAATGACCAATGACCAATGACCAATGACCAATGACCAATGACCAATGACCAATGACTTAAATTATGTGTCGATTACTGGCTTACCTCGGTTCTTCCATTCAACCCAATCGCCTAATATACCAACCGGAACATTCCCTGGAAATCCAAAGTTACAAACCAAAGGAAACAATAACCACCTCCGTCAATGCCGACGGAGTAGGGTTAGGGTGGTATGACGCTCAACCCGATAGCGAACCCTTTATCTATAAAAATATCCTGCCGATATGGGGTGATATTAACTTACCCCATCTGAGCCGTTATATTAATTCTGGATGTTGCTTAGCTTATGTCCGCAGTGCTACCCCCGGACAAGCATCAAACTTGAGTAACTGCCAACCATTCAGTTGCGATCGCGTCTTATTCATTCACAACGGCTTCATCGAAAACTTCCGAGACACCCTCTATCACCCCATTCGCAAGCATCTCAGAGAGGACGTTTATCGAAAAATCGAAGGAACGACGGATTCGGAACATATCTTTGCCCTACTCGCCAACGAGTTAGCTGTCAGAGGAACGTCTTTACCTGTCGCTTTAACAGAAAGCTTGCGGACACTAACAAAATTAGCCACATTGGATACAATCAGCTTTAGTGCCAATATTGTCGTCAGCGATGGACAGCAGCTCGTTGCATCTCGTTTTGCTAGGGGGACATCAGCACCATCTCTTTATTGGCTGCTAAAGGATACCACCTTCCCCAACTCAATTATTATTGCATCTGAACCATTGTTTCCAGGCAAATGGAATCCTTTCCCTGACGATAGCATTCTCTGGGTGGGGAACGATCTCGCACCAACGATGCATCAAATTGATTCAAATCTAAGGACTGAAAAAGCATCATGAAAGACGTTCCTGTTTTAGTGTATTTTCAAGGGAAGGGTAGAGCCGAACTTTCACGTCTTATTTTCACCTGTGGTGAGGTTTCCTTTAACGATCAAAGACTCTCCTTTGAAGAGTACGGACAAATGCGCTCCACTGGAGAGCTTCCCTTTAATCAACTACCGATTCTGAAGCTAGGTGATACAATAATCAGCCAGTCATGCGCGATCGCTCGTTATGCCGCTAAACAAGCAGGACTCTATCCGATTGACCATTTACAGGCAGCCCTATCCGATATGATAGTAGATGCCTGGAGAGATCTCCAAGATTTACTGTATGGGTGTTATGTTGACCGGGTGGTGGAAAAAGGTCAATTCATTATGAAAATGAGAGACGCATCCGTTAAGGTGAAGCGGTTAAACGAGTATTTCGCCACATCCGTACCCATGCACTTAGAGCAGTTTGAACAACTAATTACTCAAAATCAAGCCGCTTCATTTCTAGTTGGCTCATCCTTAACCTGGGCAGATATCGCGGTATTTGACCTTCTGTGTATATATGATCATACCGGGAAATTCTGGAATGATCCTTCTGGATTTTCCTACATCCCAGAACCCGATGGACCTTATCAGCCGCCCAAGGATTTGTTGCCGCCTTATCCAAACCTGGAAACGTTAAAAAATACAGTGAGTCAAATCCCTCAGATTACCACTTGGCTGGAAGCTCATCCCTATTAAACGAAGACGGATTTAATTAATCTGTCTGATTCCGGGATTTCCCCGTGCTAGAGCAAAACGACGATAAAATTTAAGCAACGAGAATCGAACGCCAAGGAGGGAAATTTATGCCAAACCCGTTTCCGGGGATGAACCCTTACCTAGAACACCCAGAAATCTGGCCCGGAGTCCATCACTGGCTCATTGTGGAACTAGCTAGATCACTTTCTCCTAAACTGCGCCCAAAATACAGAGCAGCGGTCGAGGTACGTCTGTATGAAACCATTGGCGAACAATCCCTACTGATTGGTATTCCTGATTTAACGGTCAAAGGTTCACAGGCGACAACGAAACAACCGATAAGTAATGTTGCTGTCGCCCCATCTCCAACTCAACCCAAAATCGTAGAAATTCCTGTACCGGAAACACTTAAACAAGGGTATTTAGAAGTGCGAGAAGTCGCCACGGGTGAAGTTGTAACTGTGATTGAGATACTCTCTCCGATTAATAAACGTTCTGGAGAAGGTCGCGATAAATATGAAACTAAACGTCATAAAGTATTCGGCAGTTCAACTCATTTAGTGGAAATTGATTTACTGCGGAAGGGGCAACCTATGCCAGTATATCATAGCAATGGTCAAACTCATTATCGAATTTTAGTCAGTCGAGGAGAGCGTCGTCCTCAAGCTGATTTATATGCCTTTAATTTACCCAATGCGATTCCCTCATTTCCCTTACCATTGAAGTCTGGAGATGAAGAACCCGTCGTTGATTTACAGGTATTGTTGAATAATGTGTACGAGCAAGCCAGTTATGATTTAGCCATCGATTATACGCAAGAACCCGTACCGCCATTGTTAGCAGAGCAACAACTGCGATAATGCTAGCAGGTAAAACTGTAAGCTGTCATGCCACTACGGGCGTGGCACACTTAATTTGATAGATTAGATGCGGCTTGTATAGCAGTAGACACATCGATTAGGACTTTCCTTTCCTGTGGTAGAGACGTTGTATGCAACGTCTCTACCTAATCCTTCTATCGATTCAACTTTTGCATCAACTGACGGATTCCCCAAGCACCTATAGCGAATAAACCTAATGCTGTAGACGCTTCTGGAATATCGACGGGTTCTGAATCGGTGGGAATCCGAGTAATAGCAACCGCATCAAGATATGAGCGATTTTGGCGGAACCGAAAACTGAGGGATTCAAAATAGTCTTGACCTACTAGGTTATCTTGGATACTAACGCTCATGGGTAGTGTTGAACCGTCTTGAGCGGAAAACACTTGCCAATTATCATTCAGCCAATAGTAAGGCGTGACTTCAACAGTATCCATTCCCGTTTTACTGAGCGTGAGTCGGAAATTCTCGTAAGTTTCAGTATCAGGAAATTGATCGGGAACAACCAGCTCTTGTTCAACCTCATGGGGAATATTAAAGCCGGGATCAACGTAAAGTAAATAGGGTAAGTTGCGGAAATTGCCATCACGGGGAGAAACAGGACGGATATTCCAGTTAATTTGGCGCGGTTCCTGGGTATCTGTTGGTGCAACATTCAGTTCCACAAAGAACTTACCCAGTTCGGGCTTACTTCGATCTGTGCGAGCGCTCCAGTAAATAGCGATATCACCATCATCTAAATCCAATTGATTCAACGATGAGAGATCGTAGTAGGCTGATGCCCAATTCGCCTCAGGATTAGCCTGAAGTTCACCCTGAGCGACAGTAGTATTGTTTAGCTGCCAATCATTTGCGTTATCAAATGTGCTGTGATAAATTTCTTGTTCATTCGGATTATAGGTAAAAAAATTCGCCGCTTGCGCTTTTGCCGCTACACCAGCGACGAAAGCGACCGATAGTAAAAATGTTAATTTGAGTTTCACGGAATTACCTCTACGCACGAGTTTTGTCTACTCGCCATCATAATTAACCTTCACCAGCGAATAGGAAAAATCCGTATAAAATTACCCACTAAATCTATGAATTTTTAGTGAACTAATTTTATTTTTTTGAATAAATTTATTTTTGTTAACTTATGTCAAAATTCATGGTCTTAACCTTGACAAATCAGGGGCGAAGACTAAAATTAAAAGCTCTATTTTTCTCTAAAAATAAATTAATCAACAGGACGAATCCTGTTGTTCCAGCTTGGTTGTATCGGATTTCAAAGAAGCCGGGGGAATCACCACTTCAAAAATGCGGCATCCGATCCCTGTTCATGGCGAATCTTGCTGTCTTTTTCAAACCAATCAATCACCTGCTGAGGCGTCAATTCTTCAACGGCTACTCCTGTGTCTTGGGCGATATGGGTTAAAAGGCGCAGGGATGAAATAGTTAATCGGGTTAAAAACTTCTCATGGGATGCGAGTAACGCTTTATCGACCGCAGCAGATTCCTCTGGACTTAAAAATTGTGTTGTCGGTTGTTGGGACATGAGAAATTGGGGGTGCAGGAAGAGTCAATCTGTAGGGGCGGGTTTTACCCATAACGTTGTGGCACAAAACCGATAACTTGACTAAACCCGCCCTTGTTGGGGAGATGGGGGAGATGGGGGAAGGATTACCAATGAACTATGAACCATGAACCATGAACCATGAACCATGACAAACTATTTCGCTTTAATCAAATAACCACACTGATGTTCTCCATGATTAATCCAGTGAGTGCGCTCGACTTGGCAATCGGGTAGAATGGCGGCAAACATTTCCAATTCATGTCCGCAGACGCTAGGAAAGGATTCAGCGACGTTGGAAATAGCACAGTTGTGTTCTTTCAAGATAAACTGATTACGGGTCTGTTGACTCACGTCACTGGATTCAACTGGATACCATTCCGCCATATACCCTTCACTTTGGCGCAGTTCTACCAATTTGGCGACTCGTTCGGCTAATGAACCTTTACCCAAGCGCTGGCGGTATTCCAGGGCTTTGCGTTCCCACTGCTTCTGGAGAATGGTACTCACCTGATCCCGACCTACTGTTTCTTCCAAAGTGTCTAGCAAAGACACAGCAAACTCGCCATAATGGTTAGGGAAGCGATCGCGTCCTTTCTTGCTCAAGCGGTAAACATGCTGGGGACGCCCCATCCCCATCGATACCGACTCATACTCTATCAGTCCCTCGGTTTCCAAATCCTTCAGGTGACGCCGAATGGCTTGAGGACTAATATCCAGAGCTTCCGCTAATGCCTGCGCGATCGCTCGCTCCTGTTTGAGTAAATACTGCAAAATGTCTTGCTTGGTAGAAGATTGCTGAGTTGTGGTCATCGGCTTTTGGGGTAAAATCACGCTTGTGTTAGGGCAACAGAAGAAATGCAGTTGACTTTGACAACATCTTAGTTGTTAATATAACCTACAATAGAGTTAAACAACAAAAGTGTTGTTTAACCCTATTGCTAGTGCAACGTGACCCAATTAGCCTGAACTCTGGAAAACTGGTGACGGGTCCATTGATACAGAAACGCTCCCGCCCACTTCCCATCCTTAGTAGAAGAGAGAACCCTTAATCCAATGACTGCTACCGTCAAGAAATTAGTCAACCAGCCCTACAAGTACGGCTTTGTCACCGATATCGAAGCCGACACCATTCCCCGTGGCTTGAATGAAGACGTAGTCCGCCTGATCTCCGCCAAGAAGAACGAACCGGAGTTCATGCTGGAGTTTCGCCTCAAAGCCTATCGCCAATGGTTAAAGATGGAGGAACCAACGTGGCCCCACGTTAACTATCCGCCCATCGACTACCAGAATATCATTTACTACTCCGCCCCGAAAAAGAAAACCGAAAAGCTCAACAGCCTGGAAGAGGTTGACCCAGCCCTCCTAGAAACCTTTGAAAAGCTGGGGATTCCCCTATCTGAACAGAAGCGACTGTCCAACGTCGCTGTAGATGCTATTTTTGACAGCGTTTCCGTCGCCACCACATTTAAAGAAAAATTAGCCGAAGTCGGCGTTATCTTCTGTTCCATCTCCGAAGCGCTGCAAGAACACCCAGAACTGGTGCAGAAATATCTGGGTACTGTTGTCCCCGTAGGCGATAATTACTTTGCTGCCCTCAACTCGGCTGTGTTTAGTGACGGTTCCTTTGTATTTATTCCCAAAGGCGTCAAATGTCCCATGGAACTATCCACCTATTTCCGGATTAATACCGGGGACACAGGACAGTTTGAGCGCACCCTGATTGTCGCCGAAGAAGGTAGTTCGGTGAGTTACTTAGAAGGGTGTACAGCGCCTATGTACGACACCAACCAACTCCACGCCGCTGTTGTGGAACTCGTCACCCTAGATAACGCCGATATTAAATACTCCACCGTACAAAACTGGTTTGCAGGTGACGAAAAGGGTAAAGGTGGAATCTATAACTTTGTCACCAAGCGCGGCTTGTGCAAAGGGGTTAACTCCAAGATTTCCTGGACGCAGGTAGAAACCGGTTCAGCGATTACCTGGAAATATCCCAGTTGTGTTCTGGTGGGGGATAACTCCGTGGGTGAGTTTTACTCCGTGGCGTTAACCAATAACATGCAGCAAGCCGACACCGGCACTAAAATGGTGCATATTGGCAAAAATACCCGTAGCACTATTATTTCTAAAGGAATTTCCGCTGGTAATTCTAAGAATAGCTATCGGGGTTTAGTGAAAGTGAGTCCGAAAGCAAAAGGGGCGCGGAATTATTCCCAGTGCGATTCCATGTTGATTGGCGATAGGGCTGAGGCGAATACTTTCCCCTATATTCAAGTTGAAAATAATACGGCTAAAGTCGAACACGAAGCCTCAACCTCGAAAATTGGCGAGGATCAGCTTTTTTACTTTACTCAACGCGGAATCTCAGAAGAAGATGCTGTTTCCATGATGGTTAGTGGGTTCTGTCAGGATGTCTTCAATAAATTGCCGATGGAATTCGCCGCTGAAGCCGATAAATTATTGAGTCTGAAATTAGAAGGAGCCGTGGGTTAGGTTGAGTGTTGAGTGTTGACACGTACCATGGCGCGTCTTTCCGGGGCGGGTTTTACTACTCTTGTTCCGTTGCACCCAGATGTGACTCGCGCCCGCCCCGACCAGCTACATCTGGAACACCCTATCTCCCTTATCCCAAATAATCATTGATCTGAATTGGTGAAAACTTGTAATGATTAGAGAAAATAGCGACGTAATCTTATCCGTCCGCAATTTGACGGCAAATGTTGAAGGACAACAAATCCTCAAGGGCTTAAACCTAGAGGTGAAGGCGGGAGAAATTCACGCCATCATGGGGCAAAATGGCTCAGGTAAAAGCACCTTTTCCAAGCTTTTAGCGGGACATCCCGCCTACGAAATCACCGGGGGCGAGGTGATATTTCTGGGGCAGAATCTGCTGGAACTCGAACCAGAAGAACGGGCATTAGCTGGCATTTTTCTAGCATTTCAGTATCCATTAGAAATTCCTGGGGTGAGTAATTTAGACTTCTTGCGCGTCGCTTATAATTCCCGCCGTAAGCATCAGGGATTAGAGGAAATTGATACGTTTGACTTTGAAGACCTAATCGAGGAAAAGCTGGAAATTGTCAAGATGAATCCCAGCTTCCTGGAGCGCAGTTTAAATGAAGGCTTCTCTGGCGGCGAGAAGAAGCGGAATGAGATTCTGCAAATGGCGTTGTTAGAACCCAAACTGGCGATTCTGGATGAGACGGATTCCGGTTTGGATATTGACGCCCTCAAGATTGTCGCCAACGGGGTGAATCAGTTAGCAAATCCTGACAATGCCATGATTCTGATTACCCACTACCAACGGATGCTCAATTATATTGAACCCGATTATGTCCATGTCATGGCAGCAGGGCGCATTCTCAAAACCGGGGGTAAGGAATTGGCATTAGAATTAGAATCCCGTGGTTATGATTGGGTGATAGAAGAAGCGGCGGCTGAGGTGATTGCCTGATGAGTATACAACTATCTGCGAAACCGGAAATTTCCTATTTAAAGGCGCTATTAGACGAATGTCGCCAAGATGAACCCGTTGTCGGGGGACAATTAAACCCCACTCTCCAGCAACTGCGCGACCAAGCGGCGGCGATTGTGCAAGAATTAGCAATTCCGACTCGTCGCGATGAAGAATGGCGGTTTACGGATTTGTCGTCGTTATTGGCGGTGAATTTTCAAGGGGTGGAGACGTTTTTTGAGCAATTTCTGCAACACTTAGACTTGACTTCCCTCACCCTACCCGAAACCCCGAATAGTCGATTAGTCTTCGTCAATGGGGTGTATGCGCCGGTTTTATCGTCGGTAAGTGGATTACCCGAAGGCGTATATGTGGGGAATTTGGCGGGTTTACCTGGGGCGTATGCAGGGAAAATCCAAAATTATTTGGGGAAGCAACAGGGCGCTTGTGATGTCTTCACCGCCCTAAATACATCGGGACTCACGGATGCGGCGGTGGTGTGGGTTCCCAAAAATAGAATAGTCGAGACACCGATTCATCTGCTGTTTATTTCCACGACTGACGAAGTACCTGTAATATGCCAACCGCGCTGTCTGGTGGTTGCTGAAGCGGGTTCGGTGGTGAATCTGATTGAACATTACGCGGCGAATGTAGAAGGATGTCCAGATATTCCGGTGAATCGTCCTTATTTCAATAACCCAGTGACGGAGATTTGGCTTGAGGAGGGTTCCCAAGTTATCCATACCCGGAATCAGCGAGAAGCGATTGATGGGTTCCACATTGGTAAAACAGCGGTAAGTCAAGCCCGGAATAGCCGCTATACTTGTAACGCGATTAGTTTAGGGGCGAAACTATCTCGGCATAATTTAGAAATCGTGCAAACGGGTGAGGCGACAGAAACCACGCTCAACGGTTTAACTATGATTGGTGGGGAACAGGTGGCAGATACCCATAGTGCTGTGCTGTTAAATCATCCATACAGCATAACCAACCAGTTGCACAAATGTATCATAGATGACCGGGCGCACGGAGTATTCAATGGTAAGGTTTTCGTGCCCCAAGGGGCTCAATTCACCAATGCGGCTCAATTGAATCGCAATTTATTGCTTTCGGCGAAAGCCCGTGTGGATACCAAACCGCAACTGGAAATTACGGCTGACCAAGTTAAATGTTCTCACGGTGCGACAGTGAGTCAATTAGACCCAGAAGATGTGTTTTATTTACAAAGTCGAGGACTGAATGAAACTAATGCCCGGAATTTGTTAATTGATGCCTTTGTAGCGGAGATTCTCCAGGGAATTCCTGTGGAATCCCTGGGGCAAAGACTTGCCCAGTGTGCGATGTGTAGAACAATGTAGTCCCAAAATATGTAGAGACGTGCCATGGCACGTCTTTCCGGGGCGGGTTTAGGGATTAAGGTGAATGTCACGCTCCTGGTATGCTGGTGGGCAATGCCCACCCTACCGTATATCAAAGGTTTTGGTGATCTCACACTGTTTATTTCAGTGCCATTCGGATTAAGGTTGATTGTTTTATCTAGTTTTTAGGCAAAACCCGTCCTGAATCTGAGTATTGATTTCTATAATTCTTTGACGAATGACAAATGACAAATAAAAAATGACCAATAACAAATGACGAATAACCAATGACCATCACCCAAGAAAAAACCCTAGCTGCTATCGTCCGTTCTGACTTTCCCATTTTGCAGGAGAAAGTTCACGATAAACCATTAATTTATCTTGACAGTGCTGCTACCTCTCAGAAGCCTTTGGCGGTGCTTAAGGCGCTGCAAAATTACTATGAAAGGGATAACGCCAATGTCCACCGAGGTGCTCATGCGCTGAGTGTGAGGGCGACAGAAGCGTATGAGTCGGCGCGGGATAAGGTGGCGGCGTTTGTGAATGCGGCGTCGCGGAATGAGATTGTTTTTACCCGGAATGCCTCAGAATCGATTAATCTGGTGGCGTATAGCTGGGGTTTAAATCGTTTGCAGCGAGGGGATGAGATCATTCTCTCGGTGATGGAACATCACAGCAACTTGGTTCCCTGGCAAATCATTGCCCAGAAGACGGGGGCGGTGTTGAAGTATGTGGAACTGACGGAAACTCAGGAGTTTGATTTAGAACAGTTCAAGTCTCTGATTTCTGAGAAGACGAAGTTAGTTAGTGTGGTGCATGTCTCGAATACCTTGGGATGTATTAACCCAGTCCAAGAGATTATTGCGATCGCACATCAGTATGGCGCTAAGGTATTGATTGATGCTTGTCAATCTGTCCCCCATACACCCATTGATGTGCAGGGGATGGGTTGTGACTGGTTAGTGGCATCGGGTCACAAAATGTGTGCGCCTACAGGGATTGGTTTCTTGTATGGGAAATTAGATTTGCTGCTGGAAATGCCGCCGTTTATGGGTGGGGGTGAGATGATTTCGGAAGTCTTTCTCGACTATTCCACCTACGCCGAATTGCCCCACAAATTTGAAGCGGGAACACCTGCGATTGGGGAAGCGATCGCGCTGGGTGCGGCGGTAGACTATTTAATGGGGATTGGTATGGATAAAATCCATGCTTATGAGGAGGAACTTACGGCGTATTTGTTCCAGCAGTTACGGGATGTTCCTGATTTGACTCTGTATGGTCCTCAACCGACAGCAGATGGGAAAGGAAGGGCTGCTTTGGCATCGTTTAATGTTGAGGGATTGGCGTCGAGTGATGTGTCTACGTTATTAGACCATGAAGGGGTGGCGATTCGTTCGGGTCATCATTGTACTCAGCCGTTGCACCGTATTTTAGAGGTAATGGGTTCGGCGCGGGCGAGTTTGTATTTCTACAATACGCGGGAAGAGATTGATGTTTTTGTTCAGGCGTTGAAAGAGACGATTGATTTTTTTAAAAGTGTTATGGAGTAGAGTTGTGGGGTGGGCGTTGCCTACCCTACGGTTTTTTGGGGTTAGGGATTTATATTTTTTTTTAACGCAGAGGGACGCAGAGGTAAGCGCAGAGGGACGCAGAGGTTTTTGAGGGGAATAGGTATTGTTGCCATGATTTTAACATCGCAGGTTCTCAGGGTGGGTAAGATTTAGGATATCCTACCAATATAATACATCTGTCACATCTAGGATGCGATCGGGGCGGGTTTATAAAATTAAATGGTGAGTCACATCAGTTGGTTGTCAAACCCGCCCCTACAAAAGACGCGATCGCACAAACTTAACACCGTAGGCGCAAGCTATATTTTACCCTGTCCTTTTCCTTTCTTTTTAGACTTTTTCAGATAAGACTTAGCCCAAGCATACCGCTGCGGATCTTTTTTGAGTAAATAGTTCACAACTTCGCGGCGCTTGTTCTCATCTTTAGCCGTTTTCACCACTCGCTTCATCTCCGCATCCTGATCTCTGGGAGAAGCCCCACGTTTAATTGCCTTTTCAAACCAATCCTCTCCTTTTAAATACTGCCCCCTTTCAAAACAAATTGCTCCCATTAAGGTGTAAGGGTGATGGCTACTTGGCTGATACTCAATCGCTTTAAGCGCACATTTTTCGGCTTTCTTTAATTCATCAATGTCTCGAAATGCTCCACCCCTAGTGGTTAGTAATGCTGATTTGAGCTTATTTTCTTTAATTTTGTCAAAGTTGAGGTTTTCTGTCAGTTTTAATGCCTGTCTGGGTTTATCTGCCTTACGCCAATGACTGCTAGCATTGGGCAAATTCCATTTGTTGCCAGTGCGCTGGTACTCTTGTTCGTAAAAATTGGCTTCAATTTTGTGGTAGGCGATCGCAATTTTCCCAGATAACAGTGAAAGCCATTCATAAATTTTATTCTCCTGAAGCCAAGCCACATCCTTTGGTTCCAAACGTTCGGCTTTCTTTAACTTTTGCAGAATCGCATATAAAGGGCTAGAGGGAGATGTATCTTTATAGTCCGAAACATCATACTTAGACTTGAGAGTCGCGAAGTGTTTGGCTTGCGCGATCGCAATTATATTCTCCCGTCCATTATTTTTCAGCCAGTCTACCTCTGACTCCTCCAGTTTATCTCCTAATTCAATCTTGGACTTTAGCGTCGCTGCGTATTGCTCTTGAGCGATGGTAATTATATCAGTTAATTGACGCTTTTTTAGAAAATTAATATCCTGTTCACCTAGCGGATGTTCTGATTCAAGTTTTTTCAGGACTTTGTATAGGTGACTAGAGGGTGATGAATCTTCGTATTGGCTCGCTTTATACTTTGTTTTCAGTTCAGTAAAGTGCCGCGTCTGTTCCAACTGCTGAACAATATCAAGGGTTTCAATCAGTTGATGCGCTTCTAGCCAGTCTATTTGTGACTTACTTAACGGCTGATCTGCCTCAAGGTTTTTTAGAATGAGATACAGTGGACTGGATACAGACGAATTTGGGTGTTTAGTCGCTTGGTAATTATCCTTTAGTTGAGAAAATTCAGATTCCATTACCGCTTCTTGTTCCTGGATAACTGTCAAAGTTTCAAATAGCTCATGTTCGTTGAGCCAGGTAATATCTGAATCACGTAACGGTTCTTTTGCCTCCAGTTTTTTTAAGATTTGATACAACCGACTATCAGGAAATGTATCTTGATATTTAGTCGCTTTGTACTTTGTTTTTAATGTATAAAAATGTTTGATTGTTTGAGCGATTGCAATTGTCTCATCATACCCACAATGTTTAAGCCATTTTATTTCCGAATCACTTAGCTTATTTTCATAGTCTAACTTACGAAGTATAAAGTAAAGCGGAGTTGATTCCCAAGGAATAGAGTGTTTTGTGGCTGTATACTTAGATTTTAAATGCTCAAAGTCACTTTCTAATTCTCTAATTTCTCGATTTTTTTGTTTTCTCTGTATTTGTTGCTTACGGATAGCTTTAATTGTTTCAAAAAGGTTACGCTCTATGAGCCAAATTGCCTCTATCTCGGCTAGCTGAATTCCCAAGTCAGCTTTCTGAAGGATGAAATACAGCAGACTCGCGGGGGATGAGTCTTCATAATCGCTGGCTTTGTACTTAGACTTAAGGGTAGCAAAGTGTTCTACCCGTGTTTGATGCTCGTCAGTCATATTGGGTCAATCCTTTCTCTTTCAGCCAATAGTCCTAAAAGTCTATCCTATTCCAATTCATATACCCTAATATTATATATTTTTTTCAAATCAATAAAGGCGCAAGCATTGCGCCCCTCAAGTTAGGTGAACCCTTAGCACTAGGAAATCACTACACTCCAAAATTCTCTGCGAACCTCTGCGCTACCCTCTGCGAACCTCTGCGTTAAAAAAATATATTCCTTCCCCTCCATAACCTTACATTTCCCCAACTAAGAACTAGCACTTTCTACTTTCAACGGATACTGCTTCAACACCTCCTTTAAATACATCCCCGTATAGGATTTTTCATTCTCCGCCACATCCTCCGGTGTCCCCACCGCAATCACTTCTCCGCCTTTATCCCCACCTTCAGGACCCAAATCAATCACCCAATCACTACAACGAATCACATCTAAATTATGCTCAATCACCAACACCGAATTCCCCTTATCCACCAATCGCTGTAACACATTTAACAAATGATGCACATCATAAAACGATAACCCCGTTGTCGGTTCATCAATTAAATACAACGTCTTTCCTGTCGCTCGTCGCGATAACTCTGTCGCCAATTTCACCCGCTGCGCTTCTCCCCCGGATAAGGTAGGTGCAGGTTGTCCTAAATGTACATATCCTAACCCTACATCCACGAGAGTTTGTAAACGATTCACCCCACGGGGGATATTCTTAAATACCTCTAACGCCTCCTCCACTGTCATATTTAAAACATCAGCAATCGAATATCCCTTATATTTCACCTGTAAGGTTTCTCGGTTATATCTTGCGCCTTTACATACCTCACATTGCACATAAACATCGGGGAGGAAATTCATTTCAATTACATTAACTCCCTGTCCGGCACAGGCTTCGCAGCGTCCCCCTTTAACGTTAAAAGAAAACCGTCCGGCTTTATACCCTCTAGCTTTGGCTTCAATAGTTTCCGCAAAGAGTCCGCGAATCACATCAAATACCCCGGTATAGGTGGCGGGATTAGAACGGGGGGTTCTACCAATTGGGGATTGATCAATGACAATTGCTTTATCTACCCCATTCAATCCCTTGACCTTATCTAACTCTTTGGGAAACGGTACATTGCGACTCAGGTGATTTTGTAACGCCGGATAAAGGAGTTCGTTGACTAACGTGGATTTACCCGAACCGGAAACTCCGGTAATGCAAACCAACTTACCCAAAGGAATCTCCACATCGATATGTTTAAGATTATTTCGATGAGCATTTTTAATCACCAGCGATCGCGCGTTACCTTTGCGCCGTTCCCCTGGTGTTTCAATTCTCTGGCGTCCAGATAAATAAGCTCCCGTTAACGAGGTTTCACTATTGAGTAATTCGGTGAAATTTCCCTGAACCACAATGTCGCCACCATGAATTCCCGCTTTTGGACCAATATCAATAATCCAATCAGCCGTGCGAATGGTTTCTTCATCATGTTCCACCACAATTAAGGTATTACCCAAATCGCGCAATTTCTGCAAGGTTGCTAATAACCGCCCATTATCCCGTTGATGTAACCCAATACTCGGTTCATCTAATACGTATAAAACCCCCGTCAATCCTGCGCCAATCTGAGTTGCTAGCCGAATTCGTTGGGCTTCTCCTCCAGAAAGGGTCATCGCCGCCCGATCTAGTGTGAGATAATCTAAGCCAACATCTAAGAGAAATTGCAATCGAGCTTTAATTTCTTTGAGGGCGAGTTCGCCTATTTTTGCCTGACGGGATGAGAGTTGAAATTGGTCAATCCGTTGGCGACTTTCCTCAATGGAAACCTCAATTAAATCGGTAATCCGATACTGTCCTAGCCTTACCGCTAGGGCTTCCGGCTTTAACCGTTTCCCTTTACAGACTTCACAGGGTTGATCTACTAAATATTGCTCTAATTTCTGTTTATAGGTATCGGAATTGGTTTCGTCATATTGCTTTTGCAGGATCGGAAGTACCCCCCGATAACGGCGGTAATCGTTAAATTCTTCGATCCAAATCGGATTATCCGCCCCGTAGAGAATCACCTGTTTCTGTTCGGGTGTTAGTTTCTGCCACGGTGTTCCCAGTTCAAAACCATAAGCTTGTCCGATATTGTAAAGCAGGGATAGATAATAGGAATTATCTCGATCCGACCAAGGCGCGATCGCACAGTATATGGGTTGGCTGGGTTCGGGGATGACAAGTTCTGGAGAAAAGGTGCGTAAATTACCTAATCCGTGACAGTGAGGACAAGCGCCATAGGGGGAGTTAAAGGAAAAGAGTCTAGGGGATAATTCCTCCATGACAGCGCCATGTTCTGGACAAGCAAAGTTTTCTGAAAAGACGATTTCTTGGGGGATTTGTTGTTCGGAAGAGGTTGCATTTTTGGCGTCAGTACGTATATAATTTGAGTCTGGTCGGACTCCGGCTGACTCTGCCGATGTATCATTTAATACCTGGATCACCGCAATTCCACTGCTAAGCTTGAGACAAGTTGCGAGGGAGTCGGTTAAACGTTCCTGTAGTCCAGGCTTTTTGATTAAGCGGTCAATTACGACTTCAATGGTGTGGGTATAATTTTTATCCAACTCAATTGGATCAGAAAGAGATTGGATCACGCCATCGACGCGGACGCGCACAAATCCTTCAGCGGCTAAACTGGAGAGTAGCTTCTTGTGTGTGCCTTTTTTACCCCGGACGACAGGGGCGAGGATATGGAACTTGGTGCGATCGGGGAGTTCCAGAACGCGATCGCACATTTGGTCAATGGTTTGAGGGGCGATGTTGCGATCGCAGATCGGACAGTGGGGTTCTCCGGCTCGACCAAATAATAGGCGCAGGTAATCGTAAATCTCGGTAACTGTACCCACGGTGGAACGAGGATTATTGGAGGTGGATTTTTGGTCAATGGAGATAGCAGGGCTTAAGCCTTCAATGGCGTCTACATCGGGTTTATCGAGTTGTCCCAGGAATTGACGGGCATAAGCGCTGAGGGATTCGACGTAGCGGCGTTGTCCTTCAGCGAAGATGGTATCGAAGGCGAGAGAGGATTTGCCGGAACCGGAGACGCCTGTGAAGACGATTAAGCGATCGCGCGGGAGATCGAGGTTAATGTTTTTTAGGTTATGTTGTCTGGCTCCCCGGATGCGGATGGTGTTGCTGGGGGGTTGGTTTCCATTGAGGGATGGGGTAGGGTTGGAGGCAATCTTGGTCAGATCAGACATGAGGGTAATGGCGGGTAGTAGTCTTTGATGATCTTAGCGTTGCCTCTGCCATTGGTTGTGAGGGGGCGTTGTTCTTGCTTTTTACGGTATGTGGTGTCTCTGTAGGGGCGGGTTTCATGACTATCTTTTCGGTTGCACCTAGATGTGAATAAACCCGCCCGGACTTTTGTTGGTTTCTAGATTTCTCTTGAAAAGTTGGGTTGTTTTTGGGGATTTATTTCTGCTAGTAATATGTTTTTTTAACGCAGAGGGGCGCAGAGGTTTACGCAGAGGGACGCAGAGGGTTTTGATGCGATAGTATATGAGATGATAATTTATAGTTGAGGTCAAGTTATGAGTTATAGAAATATCATCACCATCGAACCGGGTAAGCGTGGCGGGAAGCCTTGTATTAGACGAATGCGGATTACTGTGTATGATGTGTTGGGCTGGTTGGCGGCGGGAATGTCCCATGCAGAAATTTTAGATGATTTCCCGGAGTTGACAGAGGAAGATATCCGAGCGTGTTTGGCATTTGCGGCTGATCGGGAACGTCGTATTATTGCTGTGGTAGGTGATACTTGAAGCTATTGTTTGACCAAAACCTAAGCCGTAAACTGGTGACTCGGCTTGCAGATATTTTCCCAGATTCTAGTCATGTTCAATTTGAGGGTATGACTATAGAATTCCACGACCTTCTTTTCTGCTCAAATACGCAGCTAATTGAGCCGGTGATTTTAATTTAAACAGTTGCGGACATTTTGGATGAGGACACGCTAGAAAAAACATATCTAAAGCAACACCCTTATGTTCACGTTTTTCTCTGAGAATCATAGGTACATAATGAATGGGGCATAGAACTTCATTATCCTTATCTCTTAAGTGATATTTAACTCGATTTATTGTTGATTTTTGAACCGATTTTTCATTAAATATTCTAGATAGATCAGATTGGGAAAGTTGAAACTCAAAAATATCTGACTTGTGAAGTAAAGCAGTATCCTTTGCTTGAAATTTTTGCGTTGCGTTGCACTTAAAAGGTAGATTACTATAATAACCAGTACAAGACCAGAAGAAGTCATCAAGGCAATATAAACTACCATCTAAGCGTTTTCTAGATTGCAGAATCATTGGTTTTCCGCATCCTGGTTCTGCACATTTTTTTTCAAGGACTACCTGACCCATGTGATACTGAAGTACATGGATACTGTCATTTTTTAGAACTGAAGTTTCATAATTATCAGGGTTTTTATATTGCTCCTCTGCAATTTCTTTTTTCTTTGCTTTTTGATAATCATTAAATTTTTCATTTCGCAAAAATTCCAGATACTCTAAATGTTCATTGTCTGAGATTGGTACATAAATATCACGCTGTTTCTTCCGTTCAAGGTCAACAATTTCAGTATCTATAATTTCAATATCATTGATAATGTCTTTAGGAGTTTTGTTAGTGCGCTCACTATATCCACCGTGATTTGATGCATTCTCTTTACTACGAGAAGTCCATTGCTCAATGACTTCTCGACAAGCCACCCTCGCAAACTCTGTAATAATAATTGTACCGATTGCAAAAATTGCCTCAAGTAACATGGAAAATCAAGAACAAAAATATTATGATTTTATTTTATTGGATTACCATATCTCGCGTCAACTATTAGAGGTGCTATTTGTTCTGCTCATATACTGATGACGATTTCTGACTTTTCACGCACGGTATGTAGCGCAACGTGGGTGTTGAGTGTGTAGGGGCGGGTTTCACGACTATGTTTTTGGTTGCACCCAGATTTTACTAAACCCGCCCCGACTTTCGCAGGTTTCTAGATTTCCGATGAGAAGTCAGGTTATTTTTATTCCTCCGAAAAAATTACTCAGGGTTTATTACTCTCCCAGGCAGCAAATTCTGTTCTTCCGGGTAAAGTCTATAGTATTCTTCTGTCGGGAGCCGCCTGTAAGCATCTCGTGGATATCTTGAAAAGAAATAATCCTCAGCTTGGGTTCTAACCGAACTATAGCGAGAAAGTGCTAGAACAAAGTTATCTCGAAAACCCGTAATTTTTATGGGGAAATACGTTCCTGTAAATAGACTGACAGGATTCATTAGTTGTATCTCTTGCCCTAGTTCAATATGCTGATTGGAAATCGCGCCCAATTGAACAAGTGCAGGCGGGTAGTTACGGGTATCTACCGGAACATAGGGAAGGGGCATCCAAACTTGTGTGTTCATAATTAAATTGTTGATATCTCTGACTTGTTTACGGGTATTTCCCAAGATGCTTAATTATCCATGTTAGCTAAATCTAAAAACTATCTTCGTTGCTCAATCCCAGTCTACGCCGCATTTCTGTGCCAGAAATTCCTCCCTCAGCGCGACGACGTTCCCGTGAACGCTCAATTAACTCAATAAATTGAGGATTGGTACTTAGTGAAATTGTCTCCATATCGACATTTTCTAATGTTATCAAAGCGGCAATAGGTTGACCGTTGCTGGTAATGATAACAGGTTCCTCAGCTAGCTCAGAGGTATATTCAGCTAGTGTTGCGTTTGCCTGTCCAATTTCCACAATTTTCATAGGTCATAAATCTCCCCAGCGATACGGACTTGATTGCGTTCCTTGATACCGACGGCATTGATATACACAACAGCGTCGGGCTCCTCTTCTATATCATAGTAGACGCGCAAATTACCAATGCGAAGTTCCCAAGGAGCAAGGGGATTAGGGCGCATTAGCTTTCGGTTTTTTGTCTCAACTGTCGGTTGATACATCAGTTGCTCATCGACAGTATCCAAGACAATCGCCTGCTGTCGAGCCGTTAGGTATTGTAGATGTGTCTCTGATTCTGGTGAGTATTCGATGCGGTAAGCCATACCTCTATTAGCGTAAGTTGGCTTAATATTACAATATCCAATATCTAATAAAATGATGCCAACCCAACTTGGGGAATTGTGGAAAGTGCGGAGTGCGATCGCGTCAGAAGTTGTCTTAGCCATTAGCCAAGGATGCTCTGGGAACAGGCGCTCCCCTTAACATTCCTTCTGTACTCAAATCCTCATCTATCTCTTCCCAGTGAATCCCATAACCTCCACCGCATACTTCCCATTTTTCCCGTTGTTCAGACGTAGCATTCAGTAATCTTGGATACCAAGTGAGAGGAACAGAAATTACCCGCCCATCCATGAGATCTACAGTTATTGTTTCCTCTGTAAAGTAGACGTTTTTAACTCTCTCGTCAGCTCGAATCGCCAAAATACCCATACCACGCCTCCAACAGTGTTTGCTGATTTGCTTGTATTATTGATTGTATTTTATAGATAATGCCTAATATAGAACTTGGTCAACAGACTTTCCTACTCTGGAAGAGATTCGTGCTGAATCAGGAGAAGACATCAGACGGGAGAGTTTTTGAATGTACGTTTTAGATACAAATACCCTGATCTACTACTTTAAAGGTTAAGGAATTTTCCAGGGTGTCAGGACTCGCGATCGCAGACTGGTCTTGACTATGCCGATAATTTATCATCGGCAATAAAACATTCTAGTCCCACCCAAGGATTTAGCTGGTTTCTAATGTATTCTTAATCCAAATAATTAGTGTTTTCCTCTGGATAAAACCAACTATAATCACTTTATTTAGGTGGATGGGTTTCAGAATTGAGTTGGAGTTAGCTAAAATAGCGATCGCATTCCTTATTCTTTAAATAAGTAAATTAAAATGATTAAAAAAAATCTCAGCTTTAGTTGCTTCCTAGTTGTCAAAGTAATTTCAATTTGCTACTCTTGTAGGACATGTCCTAAGCTCTCTTCCGGAGTCGCTCTAGAGCCTACACCATACTGTAATCAGTTGGTGTAGGAGTATGTCACTCGAAGTTCTCAGTACCGCCAATAATTAATCGGGTGGAAATCAAATCAGTCATCAGTCAATGATAGGGGCGGGTTTAGGGACTAAAGCCAGCTATTCACCGATAAATGAACAACTTGCACCCGCCCTTATCCCTAAATCGAATGCCACTGACTGGTATGCTGGTGGGCAATGCCCACCCTACGGTCTATCAAAGGTTTCGGCGATTCCCTAATGCTTATTTCAGTGCCATTATCCCGAAATCAGGTAGAGACGTGTAATGATACCATCAAGCGTCGTCTAATGCGGCAATACCGGGAAGATCCTTACCTTCAAGTAATTCCAGACTCGCCCCACCACCTGTGGAGATATGGCTCATTTGATCAGCCACACCGACTTTTTCCACAGCCGCAACCGAGTCACCACCACCGATAATCGTGGTTGTGCCTTTCTTGGTCAGATCGGCTAGAGTCCGCGCGATCGCTTCAGTACCAGCGGCAAACTTATCAAACTCAAATACCCCCATCGGTCCATTCCAGATCACCGACTTACAATCGCCTAATGCGTCTTGGAAGAATTTCACCGAATCAGGACCAATATCTAGCCCCATCCATCCATCAGGAATCGATTCAATGCTTACGGTTTGGGAATTGGCGTCAGCGGCAAAGTTATCGGCAATCACGACATCTGTGGGTAAGAGTAAGTCAACCCCTTTTTCCTTTGCCTTGGCTTCCAAGGATTTTGCCAACTCCAGCTTATCCTCTTCCACCAGCGACTTGCCGACACTCAAGCCACGGGCTTTATAGAAGGTGAAAATCATACCACCACCAATCAGCAGTTTATCAACTTTATCCAGTAAGGTTTCAATTACGCCAATCTTACTCGACACCTTAGAGCCACCAATAATCGCGGCTAAAGGCTTCTGTGGATTTTCGATCGCATTTTGCAGATACTGGAGTTCTTTCTCAATTAAGTATCCCGCCACGGAGGGCTTCAGGTAATGGGTGACCCCTTCTGTCGAAGCATGGGCGCGGTGTGCCGTACCAAAGGCATCATTGACATAAACATCGGCTAGGGCGGCTAACTTTTTGGTAAACTCCGGATCATTCTTTTCTTCCCCTGGGTGGAAGCGGAGATTTTCTAGTAACGCCACCTGACCATTATCCAGGCTGTCAATCTGAGACTTAACCGCATCGCCAATACAGTCATCGCACTTGATCACCGTTTGACCCAGTAATTCGGAAAGACGATTTGCCACGGGTGTTAGGCGCAGGCTGTCTTTCACTTGTCCTTTAGGACGCCCTAAGTGGCTACACAGAACCACCTTGGCATTCTTTTTGATTAAATCCTGGATCGTTGGTAAAGCCGCCCGGATGCGGGTATCATCGGTGATCGTGCCATTCTCATCCAGTGGCACATTTAGGTCGGCTCGCACCAATACCCGTTTTCCAGCTAAATCGGACTCACTTAAATTTGCTACAGTTTTTTTGGACACAGTAATACTCTCCTCTAATTGCCTGTATCTGATGCTTTGCGCTCGGATCGCGTGCCAGTGGTTGTATGCTTAATGATTACCCCCAGATGTATATCTATAGAGCAATCAACTCAATCATTAGGGTCAAGAGTATTTATTCTCTTTTCCCGTCCACATTTTACCGGAGTCCGTGTCTCTCAAGGTGATTACAATGTTTAAGACTGTCTTATTTCCCCTTGACCAAAGCCGAGAAGCCCGTGAAGCAGCGGAAGTTGTCGTAAATATCGTCCAAAAGTATGAAAGCAACTTAGTTCTGCTCTCGGTGGTCGAAAAACCCAACCCGGATGACCCATCGCCAAGTCCGGATCTCATGTCCCCGGAGATGGTTGCCGAACTACTCAAAGGCGCTCAAGCGATGTTTAATGAGTATGGGATTACGTCGAAAAGCCTGAGTCGCGAAGGCTCACCCCCGTTTACTATCTGTGATGTCGCCGATGAAATTAATGCCGATCTGATTATTATGGGCTGTCGCGGATTGGGATTAACCGAGGATGGTGCTTCCGAAAGCGTCACCAATCGCGTGATTAATCTGTCACCCTGTCCTGTGCTAGTTGTGCCGTAATTATGACCAATCACCTATGACCAATCACCTATGACCATTCAATGGTATCCCGGACATATTGCTAAAGCCGAACGGCAACTCAAGGAACAGCTTAAACGAGTGGATGTCGTGCTTGAAGTCCGGGATGGGCGGATTCCTCTTGCCACTCATCATCCACAAACCCCTGAGTGGGTGGGGAATAAAAGCCGAGTTTTAGTGATCAACCGCATGGATCTGATTACGCCGAAGATGCAGCAGTTGTGGACATCCTGGTTTCAAGAGCAAGGGGAAACGCCTTACTGGACCAATGCCCAGCAGGGACAAGGGATGCGGGAGGTCGCTCAAGCCGCGCAGCAAGCTGGAGTACAGATGAATCAGCGGCGTCAAAATCGTGGTCTGCAGCCCCGTCCTGTTCGCGCTGTGGTGATTGGTTTTCCTAATGTGGGTAAATCGGCTCTGATTAATCGACTTTTGGGGCGGCGTGTGGTGGACAGCGCCCGCCGTCCCGGTGTCACTCGTCAACTGCGTTGGGTGCGGATTAGCGATCAGATTGAATTGTTGGATGCACCCGGTGTTATCCCCGCTAAGCTGCACAATCAAGAGAATGCTCTAAAGTTAGCCATCTGTGATGATATTGGTGAGGCGTCTTACGACAATCAGCGGGTTGCTTCGGCTTTTGTGGATTTGCTTAAACAATTGTCGGATATGGCTACAGGCGATCGCACACCCGCTTCTTCTTTAGAAGACCGTTATCATGTAGATACAACTGGGATCACTGGTGAATCCTACTTACAGGTATTGGCACAGACGCGCTACCAAGGCGACGGGGAGCGTGCTGCCCGACAGCTATTGAATGATTTTCGCAAAGGATTACTCGGCGCGATCGCACTGGAATTGCCGCCATCGTAGAGATGCACCATGGCGCGTCTGTTAATAACTGTGTGTTGTTTTATTAAAGGGGTGGGGGGTAATACCCCTCATCGACTAAACTAAGATATAGTAAATGCACCCGATACAAGCGCCCAGCGCGGGCGTTTTTCGTTGTCGGTTGGCGAGGTTGAGCCAAAAATTGTGACGAATCATTACGCTAATCTACGTAAAGATTTAAGACATATTGCTGAGGCAACTTAATAGACGGAGGAAAGAAAATTGAACAAGAGCACCGAAACCCATTCTCAGGACTTACGCACAACCTCGAACAGAGGGTTAACGTTCACCAACCTTGCCCTAAAAGGGACAAGGATTGACCAAGCCAGTTTGGACAACGTAAGCGGTGAATAGCTCGGTTTGAGCCTAGTTCTGGCACAGACTTGGGAATACTTCCCTAGTTCGGACTAGCCTCTAAGCCTAATT
>NZ_JAVJZI010000015.1:0-40718 GCF_040223135.1 Coleofasciculus sp. G3-WIS-01 | reverse complement strand
CCGCTTTTGGAGGCTATCCAGTTCTTTTTCCCATAGAACTTCCGCGCTAACTTAATTTTATTAGTGGCTCTGGTTACCCAATCTTTCCCTGACTGAACTCGTGATTCTAATTGCTTTATTTGGATTTTTCTACATTCTTTAGCCGAGTCAGTTTTTCCTCTAGATAATGCAATTACTCCGTTAGCATAACGCTTACTGAACCCGTATTTCTCTTGAATATAACTATTCCAACTGGCTTGATTAAATTTTATTTCTTTATTTAATAAATGGTTAACTGTTTCAACTGTTGCTTGATAAAATATATCGGACAATGAAGTTAAAAACATCTCCAAGTCGGTGAAACCGATGGGGTTAAGTTCATCGGCGGGAGTTGGCAAGCCTTTGCAATAAGTTATCGTCGTCATAGCTTTTTGGCTACCTCCCTCAGTTCGTCCACTATTTTTTTGTTCTTATGACTTCTACTCCCATATAGACGAGCGGAAAATACTGTGATAATTTCTAATACATCTGCCGCTAAGTCTTCCTCGAATGTACTATCATCAAGTAGAGTAGCTGCTTCTTGGGGGGTTAAACTAGACATTGCCTGATTATATCATAGAAAATGTCCAGTTATGTCACTAATTGTCTAGATATTTACGGACTGTTAGTTAACCCTTCAAAACCAACAGGATGCTCCAGTACCTCAGCATTGATCTGAGCTTGAGCTTGGATCATCGACTTGCCAAACTCACTAAGAAAGGCATCAATACGCATCTTATCCTTCGCCATCAGACACCCCCTCCCTCGCGTTGATCTTCCACGGTGATTATCGGTTGTAAACGAGCGGGTACGGGTACTGGCACTAATTTAGCCGTCAATTTTGTGTGTACGCTAACGTCCCGATTCAAACGTCGTTCTGTTCTTAGGGATTGAGTCGCCGCAAACAGAGACTTGCGTTTGTTGGTATTGCCAGATTGAGTGACATTCTCCACCACTTTCAGATCCATGGCTACCTCTGCTGTTGCTTCAGAAAAGGCAAGGAACGTCGGCAATATGCCCAAATCGAGTAAGCTCACCCTGACAGGTTCAGCTTGTTGAAATTCTACCGTCCCATCTTCTCGGATAATCTGTCGAATACTGGGGACAATATCAACTTGAGTTTGTGCTAACTCCTGAACAACTTGGGCGGATGATAGATCAAGCCTCGCCTGTCCTTCGGCAATTGCTTCTGCAAGTTGAGTAAGGACTTCCGCTAATGACGCACCCGCCAGTTCCTGAATTGGCTCATTTGGATCTTTGGGTGTGAGATCGAATGCCATTATGCACCTCCATCAGGACGATTATCTACCACTGTCAATATAGGTGCAATCCGTTCGGGTGGGGGGACGGGAGCGAGGCGAGTAAACAAGCGACTTGTCCCCTGCACTTCCTTGCCAAATTTGCGGTTATGAGAGACATCAACTCTTACCGATGAACTCCATAAGGCAAAGCCAACTTTTGCCTTGGCGGATACGTTAACATTAGTCTGCCGACTGGTTGTCGTTTTAATGTCCATTGAAACCTCAATAGTGGCTTCAGAAAACTGGTAAAATGTCGGCAATAGACCAATTTGTAAAAGTGAGACATCGATAGGAGGTGATTGGGTAAAGCTGACTGTGCCATCCTCAGCAATAATCTGACTAACACCGAACACAACCGGAACTTCTGTTTCTGCCAGTAACTGTGCCGTGTTAACCGAATTCTCGTCTAAGGCAGCTTGGGCGGTGGCAATACCCATTGCTAGCTTGGCTACCATTTCGGGAAGTGGCACATCGAGAAGTTCTTGTCCAACGCTGGGCATGATTTATTCCTCTTCTAAAACTAGAATGTTAGTTTGACCTTAGTTAGAAGATGAACCCTGCGAGTTTTATAAAGGCTGTGAAAAGGCGGTAAAACGCTGAGGATCTAAGGTGATACCTCCAACGAAAGCAATTTCACGAAGCTTGCGTAATTCCATAGCCTGATGGAACATAAGTTGGGCAATTACCCATACTCTGCCATCAATTAAAATTTGCCCTCCCTGGGAGGAGATGAGAGCGGGAAGATTGACTTGGGGATAAGCCGATTTGACCAAAAATGTTTGGTTTTGATTCGACTGGGGAATCTGTAGGTTAATCTTAGCCCCAAAACTGTTGGCTACTTTGTCAATCATTTGTGTATCCTCACTCTCACTCTGCTGTTAGTCTGAAAAAATCACACTTGCAGTCAAGCTCCCAAAGCTTTTCAACCTCAGGATAGGATGGGTGAGAATAGCCTTAGCTGCATCGATCATTTGCATCAAGTGATACTTTGCACAGGCATATATGGCTGATTTAAAGCAAGTTAATAATCTTGAGTCAACCCAAGACTCTTAGATTACTAACTTGCTTGGCTGATCATTGTGCAGAATATAACTTTTGTAAGATGATTTAGCTGATCTGTATTCCCTTTGTCTTGATGGAGTCAGTATAGTTCATTATTCAAAGGAATGTCAATCAAGTATTAATACCCAGATCTTTTCGAGCAGTATTAATACTTATCCAATCGCCTAAAGAATAAAAAACTAAGTCAATGGATCAGAACTTTTTGCAATCGCTTTAAGGTACGCTGATTCTCTTGTTGAGAACCCACAGTAATGCGTAATCCGCCACCTGTATTTCGGATTACAGTACCTTGGGCTTTCATCTGTTGAACAATCTGGCTTAGGGTATTTTGTTCCAGTTGGCGAGGGCGAATATAAATAAAATTGGCAGCACTTGACCAAACCTGTAAGCCGGGATGCTCTGATAATGTAGCTAATAATTTATCGCGTTCGGTAATAATTCGGGGAATCGTGGCTAAGAGTTGATCGCGGTGAGTCAGGGCGATAAGGGCGGCGGCTTGGGAAAAGCTGGGTAAATTATAAGGTAAGCGCATTTTTTCTAATGCGGCAATTAATTCTGGGTGGGCGATACAGTACCCTACCCGATGGGCGGCTAAGCGAAAGGCTTTGGAAAAGGTTCGCAGAATTGCCCAGTTGGGATGCTGCGCTAATTCTTTAACGACAGAGGTTTGGCTAAATTCAAAGTATGCCTCATCAATCACCACGAGAATATGATCAGGTAAACTTCGCAACCATTTGAGTTCAGCCGGTGTGAGAGAATTGCCTGTGGGGGAGTTGGGGTGAACAACGAAAACTACACGGATAGGGGGATGTTCTGATTGGGCGATCGCGCGTTGGGCTTCGCCTAGGTTAATCTCAAAGTTATCCGAACAACGTCCAACTGTTACCACCGGAATACCCAAGGTTTGCGCCAGAATCGCGTACATGGAGAATGTGGGATTGGCGACGAGAATTGAACCTTCTCCCCGTAAACAGGTGGTAATTAATAGAGAACGAATCAGTTCATCTGAACCATTACCCACTGAGATTTGGCTAGAGGTTACGGGTATTTCTAGATCAGCCGATTCAGTCACATACTGCGCGATCGCATCTTTTAGGGCTTGATGAGAACCATCGGGATAGCGGTTCGCCTCAATCTCCTGTTGATAGGTCCATGCTAGCTTTTCTTTTAACTCAACGGGCAAATCATCAGGACTTTCATTCGCATCCACGCGATCGCACGATAGGATTGGCTTACCCGAATCTCCCCCTGGATTAGGAGTGTAAGCCGTAAATTGAGCCAAATCTGACCGGATGAACCCCAACATATTAGTTACCTGTTTCTATTGATACTGGTTTCCCTGTTCCCTCTTGCCTATTCCCTCTCTAAAGTAATAATAGTAACTTCTGGCGGACAAAATAGACGTCCGGGTGCATAAGTTCCTAACCCACGATTCACATACAGGCGATTTGCACCAACCTGATGCATTCCTTGTCCCCATTCCCAATGATCGACCACTCGATAACATTCTCTCAGAAAGGGAATCCACTTGTGCAGGGGTCGAGGAATAAGTAGTCGCA
This sequence comes from Coleofasciculus sp. G3-WIS-01, assembly GCF_040223135.1. Taxonomy (NCBI): domain Bacteria; kingdom Bacillati; phylum Cyanobacteriota; class Cyanophyceae; order Coleofasciculales; family Coleofasciculaceae; genus Coleofasciculus; species Coleofasciculus sp. G3-WIS-01. The sequence goes on along the minus strand of NZ_JAVJZI010000015.1, from coordinate 36,778 downwards.
GGATGGGTAGCAATAACGCCGCAGGTCCAAATCCAGGAATCACCACTTGACCTCCGTGGGTATGACCTGATAACTGTAAATCGATGCGCCATTTCTGTAAGGGTTCAGCCGTGTCCGGGTTATGAGATAAGACAATACGGGGTATCTGAGGATCGATTTGGTTCATCACCGGGGTGGGATTGAATTCACGGGACCAAAAATCCGCTAATCCTACCAAGGCTAATCCTTTGCCTAAAGGATAGACAATTTCATTCCATAAAACGCGCACGCCAATCTGGGTTAGCGCCTCGGTAACTGTGGTTTTGGCTTGGTGGTGGTAAATGTCGTGGTTTCCTAGTACCGCATAGATTCCCGCACGACTTTCCAAGTATTTTAATCGCCGTACCAGTTGATGAATCGGTTCTGGCTGATAGGTGATGTAGTCTCCAGTTAACACAACTAAATCCGGTTGAGCCTGATTACTCACCTCAATCGCCTCAGCCAACATCGCTTCCGACAGGCGAAAACCATCATAATGTAAATCACTAAGCTGTACCAGTTTAGTTCCTTGTAATGACGGTGGCAAATTCGCGATCGCAACCGTTATCCGCTCAACCTTTAATCGTCCTGAAAATACCCAAGCCATAGTATTAATTTTAATAAATCTGGCAAGAATGATTCCAGATTAGCTTAGCGCTTCATTGGATTCATTCCCTGTGATCCCCTATACTCAGGTTACTCTGTAGATTCCGAAAACTGATCCGCTATTAAGGCTGAATGACATTGCGCTAAAGGTTTTCTAGCAATGTCGGATAATCCAACTTGCTGCAATAAGTATTGCCAATTTGATGCTACAGTAGAATTTTCCGGCTCCGCACAACGCAACTGGACTAGACTTTCGAGGGTTTCATACCAAATCCCATGATGGGCATAGATAGCAGGCTTCGCCTTAGGTGCAGCCCTGTCTAATTCCTGATTAATGGGGGAATTTGGCGTGACTCGTTGTATCCACCCGGCGACATAGGTGCTGTCACTCCGGTCATACTGATCGAAAATAATACTGAAATACCAGAAATAGGGTTTGCCCACCTCTAAGGGAGGTAAATCTGGAGCATTGGCTAGATCAACGGCAATAATGCTATCACTGGCTTGTAGCGGAATTTCCTTTTCATAAATGATGGTTTTTAAGGTTTGATCATAGAAACTAAACTCGGCTTTAACATTCTTTACACTTACATCTGGAATATAAAAATACAAGGTGGGATATTCAGCGATAGTTGTGCCAAATGTGGATTGAGGGATTAACGCCATTAACGGAATCGGCGGGCGATATCCTTGACAACGAGTTGCGGCATAGTTTTCTATCCGATTTCCTGGCGTAATGTCTAGTTGATTCAACACTCCCTTATCCGGAATCTTTAACGTAATTTCTTCTTTGGTATAGCCACACTTTACCAAATCTTCATTTTTAGTTTCTCTATTAAAATTTGTGACAAATGAAGACTCGGCTTGAGCTGGCTGTGAAATACTTAAGCAAACTAGGCTTATCCAGGAGGTTAAAGAAGCTGCAATCCAATTTTTAGGACAAATCATAGTATTCGCGATCGCGTTCAGCATGACTATAAATTCAGTATAGCTTTTTCAATTCTTTCTCATTTCTCATTTATCATCAGGACTGTACATAAACAAGATGCTCAGGGGAGATTGTCACTCTCAGTTTTGGATCAGTAGCCGCTTAGTCTGGAACTGATCTGTTCTACCATTGTGTCAATGTGTTGAAATAGATAGTTGTCGGTAATAAGTTGAGGAAGTTATCTCCATTTCTTGATACCATACAAGAATGTTGAGACTTGGTAGATTTATGCCCCGAGTGCGTCGAACTGTTACCCTGATTGGACTTGCCCTGTTGACGATGGTATTCGCGATCGCCTGTCAGGGGGGTGGGAGTGCGATTAAGGTAGGCTCGAAAGATTTTACTGAGCAATTTATATTAGGAGAAATGTATGCTTTGGTACTTGAAAATCAAGGGTTTGAAGTCGAACGGAAGCTAAACTTGGGCGGAACACCCGTGGCGCAAGCGGGTTTGGAAAGTGGTCAAATTGATTTATATCCAGAGTATACGGGGACGGCTTTATTAACGGTGTTAAAGCGTCCTACCAATAGTGATCCACAGCAGGTTTATCAAACGGTGGCGGATAGTTATCAAGAGAAATATAATCTGGTTTGGCTAGAACCTGCACCGATGAATAATACGAATGCTTTGGCGATGACTCAGGAGGGCGCGAAAGAATACAATATTAAAACAATTTCCGATATGGTAGCTCAGGCAAATCAATTAACTTTGATTGGTCCACCGGAATTTGAGATGCGTGAGGATGGATTACCGGGGTTAAAACAAGTGTATGGGGATTTTCAACTTAAAAAATTTATTCCCACTGATCCGGGATTAAGATATCAAGCCTTAACCGAAGGACAAGCTGATGTCGTGGTGGGGTTTAGTTCCGATGGTGAAATCGGTGCATTGAATTTAGTTGTATTGGAGGATGATAAAAACTTATTTCCGCCCTATCAAGTTGCGCCAGTGGTGCGTCAAGAAACATTGGAGAAGTATCCAGGAATCCGAGACGCGCTGAATAAGTTAGCGCCCAAGTTGACTAATGAAACGATGCGACGATTGAATTATGAAGTGAGTGGTAAGAAACGCGAACCGGCTGAGGTGGCTAAAGAGTTTCTCATGCAAGAGGGATTTTTAGACGAAGTAGCCGCCGAGGTGCATCAAGTCGTGCGGAAGTGGGTGGTTAAACAACTTAATCAGGTTATATCTTAGCTGGCGATTGGAAATCGCAGCTACACAAACAAAGTCCGCCTGCGCGGACTAAATTAATCGCACTATCGTAAACCTAATCTGTAGGGGCGGGTTTAGGGACTAACATATCAAAACATAACCGATAACTTTCGTACAAAACCCGCCCTCCCACAGCCTGCGATCGCGTCTTTCCAGTCTGTTGTCTGAATAGTAGGATAGGTCAGCATTTGAGCGGCTCATGAATTTGGCGCTGCTTAGATTTGCATCCTGGAATGTAGCACCACAAAGGTCAGCCCCACTGAGTTTAGCACCTCTGAGATTGACCTGCTTAAGATTGACGTTACTCAAAAACAGATAAACCGTATTTATAAAGGTGTCAAGCTTAACACTATTACTATAACTAATAATGCGAAGCAATCGAGTTGGCTCAAAACTGTCACTATCTGGCTGACCACAAGGATTAAAGCTAATTTTACCCTTCAGTTCATCCGTGTTCTGAGCGTAACGATTCAATGCTAACAGCAGAATCATCACATTTATCCCAGCATAGATATCCACCTCTCGCAATCCCATCCAACTGCCATACTTTCTTAATTGCAGCATCGTTTTCTGAGGCAGATTACTCGTAGGTTCTGCATCAATAAACTCCCCATTGCACCAATCGAGGTAGAACTCTTCCAAACGCTCGAATAATTGCACAAATTCTTCCTGACTGACATCAAGCAACACCATCATATACTCGACAATTTCCCACGTCAGTCCCCCATAACCCAGTAAATCGTACACTTCCTCGGCTAACTTTTCCCTGCTAACTAGAAAACCTCCACGTTTGCGGCGCGGTTCTTCCAAAACCCACTTTTTCAAGCTTTCAACTAACCGCTGAGCGCCTAAAAACTCAGCAAAACTTTTATGGACAAATTCTACCGCTCCTTCTGTAGCGTCAGCAGCCGAAGCAGGTCGTAAATAAAACGCTGATAGCGCATTTCTCAACGGATTATCACCAATGCGTTCTCGTGCCTTTTCTAACAATTTTCTGGCTTGATCATCTCCCTTTAGACGTTCCTCAATCATGGCAATTGAAGTTCTCCAAGCTGATCCAGTTGTGATTTAGCTGCTTGATTTGATATCCCAGAACCGATTTTTTGCTTTAGCCAATCATTCTCACGCACCAACGTATCGAAGCTTTCCAGATAGGCTAAAGGAAACGCGATCGCAGCCCACTCTTCTAAGCTTGTCTTTCCCTTATTGCGATACAGGTTCACCCCTTTGCGAGCAAGCCCCACAAACGACAACCCCGCCGCCACAGGTGCGGCTGGCGTTCCCAATAAACCTAGCGCGATCGCTAATTCTAACCCAGCTTTGGAAACCTCTGCGCCAGCCTCGGCAATTTCTCCCGGTTTCCCTAATTCCCGAACATCGGTGTTGAGAAGCTTCCACCACTCATCAGGATTGAGAAATTGCCGCCAAACCTGCTTAATTTTGTTCACCGTGACTCAAGCATTAGACTCTCCCTTACACGATAACCTGAATGCACCCACGTTCGTAGTAGCCAACTTGGACGCCCTGAAATAAATTTCTTATCTTTAAGCTCAATTAAGCTTTAGCTTACTGGTTAAATCTTGCAACCCGTTTTAACGGGTTTAAGCTTTTAGCCGGAACTTTAGTTCAAGGCTTAATGGGCTAAAGCCCTTACTACAAACTAAAGAGCAACTATTCCTGTGATTCGCTGGTATAATGCAGCTTAATAAAACTATCAAAGGAATACCAAGCTAAAACATACCAAGGAATCGCTTCGATCATCAATCCCTTAACGATTAATTGTCTTATCGCTAAAACACTAAATCCCAGCGGAATCAGAAATCTTATGTCAATTATCCCATCGGTTGCCCGTCTCACGCGACGGTTGAGATGAGTGACAGCGTAAGTTACGCTAGCCGCCGCATCAGATTGACCGTTTGCTGAATTTCTCGGTTGTTCAGGAATCGGGCTAAACGTGACCCCTAAATCCTGTAAAATCGCCCAAACTCCCTCAAAGTTAATGTAATCTTGGGCGTAAAAAATCGTAATACTGCCACTCTGGATATTAGCTCGTACCCGATAAATCTCTAGACGTTCATTCAACAACTTAATCAGCGGTTCAATGTCCTGAGATTGGCGATACTCTGGAGCCACCCGCAATCGCACTCGCCCTGGGGTTTGACTGATAAGTTCAGCATAAATAGGTGAACTACCCATTTCTGGCGTCGTTTCCCTTAATTTTGGCATTTTGGAATTATTGGTGATCAGCATAATTAATTCTCAATTATAAATTTTGCACCGTGCATTGTAGAGACGTGCCATGGCACGTCTCTACAGGGTTAATGGGAATTAACCTATTTCACTATTCGGCGCGGGTTCTAATTCAGCTTGGCTTTTTTGTTCAGCCAATTCTGCCTTCGCTTCCGCCACGATGTCTTCAAAAACCTCACCCGTTTCTGACATCATCCCTTTACCTTTTTCGTAAATGACAATTCCACCTTTGACCATCGCCTTGGCAACGGGTTTACCTACCTTGGCAACAGCCGGAATCAGCAACGGCGCGGCAACAACGGCACCAATACCAGCCACAACACCGGGAACACCCAGATCTTCAAACAGATCAGTTATTTTAAAAGCCATACTCTACCTCCTAATTCAAAAAACTTTTCCGGAACTGTTATTCTAGCAACCGCCCTAGGGAAACGCATGACGCTAGGGATACACTATTAGTTCGTTTCCGGATGATTGGACACTTGAACAATGCTATTCCCGTCTTGTTCCGTCGCCAGTTCTGCCTTACTCTGTGCCACTAAATCGCCCAAAGCTTCGCCAGCTTCTGCCATGACAATTTTGCTCTTTTCATAGAACACAATGCCACCTTTAATCGCGGCTTTGGCAACGGGTTTGCCTGCTTTCGCCAACGCCGGACCAAAAATCGGTGCCAGAACCACTGCACCAATACCGATGAGGACACCGGGAATACCAATGTCTTCGACTAAATCTTCGAGATCGAATAAACTCATAAAACACCTCCAAAAGTAAGTCAATTGAAACTTTTTGCCAGGGCGCGTCTGGTTATCGGGGCGGGTTTAGTCACATCTGGGTGACAACATAAGATAATTGTGAAACCCGCCCCTACACAAACCTGCCCGGATGAGGGAATATAGGGGCGGGTTTAGTCACATTTGGGTGACAATATAAGATAATTGTGAAACCCGCCCCTACAGTCGGAAAAACTCCAATTAGTCGCTCGTGGCTTCAACATCAATCGCCGCTTTATCTCTTTTGAGTGCAGGGCGTAATCCGTTGACGCCAGCGATGACACTAGAGCCATTGTTAATTAAAGTTGCTGTCATTGGATTTAATCCCACCGTAGCCGCGATCGCTAAACCAGATAAATTAGGTACAGCGACAATATTGGTATTCTGGCGGATAATCTGTTTAGCATCGCGTGCGATCGCAATGGCTTCCACTAAACCCCGCAAATTATTCTGCATCAGCACCACATCAGCGGTTTCACGGGCAATATCCGAACCATCCCGGAAGGATACCGATACATCAGCATAGGCTAACGCGGCTGAATCATTCAGTCCATCGCCAACAAACGCCACCGTTTTCCCCGCTTCATGTAACTGCTGCACCACTTCGGCTTTGCGTTGGGGGAAGGCTTCAGCGTGAGTGTGACTGGGAGGAATATTCAATTGAGCCGCTACCACCGCCGCCCGTTGACAATTATCCCCGGTTAGTATATGAATTTCTGCCCCCATCTCATCTCGCAAAATGGCAATCACTTCCGCACTTTCTGGGCGCAAGGGATCGGTATATTGCAATATACCCAGCAATCTGCCATTACTTGCCACATAAATTGTCGGATATCCAGTTGTCTTCACCTCAGGATAGGCGGTATAGAATGACTCTAGGTCAATTCCCTCTTTCACCAAGAAGCGTTCGCTCCCGACTAAAACCGTCTGTCCTTCAATTTGCGCCTGAATCCCTAAACCGACTTGGTAATCCCACTCACCACGCTGGGGTATAATCACCTCCTGATAATTGGCGTAACGCATCACCGCTTCCGCAACGGGGTGGGTAATCCGTTGTTCTGCTGCTGCTGCAAGTCGCAGCACCTCCAATTCAGAAATAGCCGGATCAGCGGTTGTAATCCCAATTATTGCCACATCGCCTTGTGTCAATGTCCCCGTCTTATCAAAAACGATCGCATCAACTCGCGCCAATTGTTCTAACGCCCGCCCACTCCGCAATAGAATCCCCTGACGTGCTGCACTTAACATCGCCGCCATCACGGTTGTGGGTACCGATACCCGAATCCCCGTAGCAAAGTCAATGGTTAAAATCGACGCCGCCCTCGCTGCATTCCGAGTCAGGGCAAAAATAACCCCACCTAATAATAATGTGGGCACTACCATGCGATCGGCAATTTTCGCGGCATAGTTTTCTACACGAGTATCATGAACAGGTGCATCTTGCAGTAACTTTAATGTCCGCCCAGCTAGGGTATCCGCACCGATGCGTTCAGCTAAAATATAAAGTTGTCCTTCCCGCAGCAACGTAGACGCATAAACGCTATCGCCCTCACTTCGCACCACCGGCATAGCTTCACCCGTGAGTTTTTGCTCATCAATCAGGGCTTTGCCTTGGAGAATCTGCCCATCGACGGGAATCTGATCCCCCGGATAAACAATTACCGTATCCTCTGGCTGTACCTGTTCAATCGGAATTTGTTGTTTTTCGCCATTGCGTTCCACCCAAACAAACTGCGCCAAGGAACTGAGTAAGTCTAAGGTTTGATTGCGAGACGAACGCGCTGTACGTTCTCGAATTGCCTCACCCAGTTCAATTAGCCCTAACATACTACAGGAGGTGAGGAAGTGACGCTGAGCGGTAATAATTGTAATCGCGGCTAGATCAAGAAAATCAACATTGAGGCGGCGTTCCTGAGTAATACTTTCCAGCGCCCGTCGAGCAACTGGGACTGTGGCTAGTGCGATTGTACCGCCCAAAATTAAGGGATGGAACGATAACCCCAATGGACCACTAACTAGAGAAATTAGTGTGGCTAACGTCGGTAATTTTAATCTAGACCAATCTCCGGGTTTTGCAGAGTTTTCTGGCTGAGTCGATGTAATATTTCCTGGAATCGTTAGCGCCGCATTGGTAGCTAGCTGAATCACTTTCCCTAAACGGGAGCGCATCTGGCTATCAGTTTCACCGGGAAGATACCGAATCACCACCGATGCGGCGGCTGGTTTTAACCGCACAGACGTTACCTGGGGTTCTGCGGCTAAAAGCCTTTGCAGCCGCTGAGCATAGTTAGAATCATGAGCAATGCGGGGAATCCGAAACCGCACTCGTCCAGGTGTGGAGTGAACCACTCGATAGGTTACCTGAATCTGTCGTGTTTTTGGCTTCGTCCGCTCTACAACAGTTGGAGGTTTAGGTTCCACGGCTGCTATCTGTTTCTGGGAAACATTGCCAGATTTCAAAACCACTTGCTTCATTATCACCACCCTCTTTTTTTTGTCAATACAATTAATTTTGGTGAGCAATACAGGGAGTTAACACTCTCCCTAGGATGAAAATTGCAACTCAAACTTTCGGTTGGGGTAGGTTGAGGAATATGTCTTGTGAAACCTACGCTTTTTGCCTCAAAACCCAGATCAAACGCCTACGATTGGCGTTTTTGCCATCAATTTGAGCAGGGTTAAAAGCGCGGCTGACTTAAATTCCAACCAAGGACTCACGGAAGTTGCGATCGCGGGCTGAGACTCTGGCGTTGGTTCTGGCTCATCAGCAACAGAATCATCAGTGCTCGGTGGTAGTAAATCCTGATCAACAGAACTCTCTCTACATCCCTCGCTCCTGTGATCCTCTTCCTCTACCTGCACAGGAGGAGCTAAACTTGTCTCCGGTGGCGGCAAATCCGGCTCTGCTGCAATTTCCTCAGATCCTTCCTCTGGTTCATCTGGAAGGGCGGGTTTAGTCAAGTTATCTTTTGTCTCCCGAACGGTATCGGTAAAACCCGCCCCGACCACCGGGTTCCCAGACGTGCCTGGAGACGTGCCATGGCACGTCTCTACATCCCTGGAATCAGGATTAGCGGCGATTTGAATCAGACTAATGAAATGTAACCCAGCTTCAGCTTCGGAAACCTCCATTGGGTTGTATGTCATCACCACAGATGCGACGGTGCTGTTGCAGCGCATCTGGGTAATCCAGTCATCTTTTTTAACTAACAATTCCAATCGCCGCAGATAAGCTGGCTCTTCGGCAACTTTAGGGACACGAAAACGCATCCGTCCAGGAACCGCGTGAACCAGGCTATAGACAACCGTTGAATTGGTATTAAGTGCGACTATTGGATGCTTGTCATTGAGTTCATAAGCTGTTGAATTGGTAATATCATGCCCATCTAAATCGGCATTATTTCCTGCTGCCTTCTGCCTTGTTTCCTCTACTTTTTCTTCTGTCTTCCCTTCTGCCAAATCCAAGTTCTGCATTATCTGACGGACGACATTGGCTGTCAGTAGATAAACTGCAATTGACCGCCATCCTTGAAGTCCCAGTTGCCTTGTGGTCAATAGTCCAATTAATAAGGGAATGAATGATTGAAGCTGAGTTCCCGCTTTTTTCCAAGCCTCTGAGTCTAAGGGTTCCTGACTCGGTGGCTGTTTAATTTCGGCAATTCCTAAATCCCGCAGGCTCTCAAAGAGTTGAGCTAGAGATAACTGATTCGTATCAAAGGTAATGAGTAAACTTCCGATTTGCTCATTGGTTCGTATCTCTCGCACGCCATCCCGCTTTCGCAGGTGGGGTGTAACGGATCTCAATACGGTTCCCGGTTCCTCTCCTAAGACTCGGAGTCTCAGACGACCCGGAACCAGATGTAAAATTTCGACCTCCCGCTCTGGGCGAGGTGAAACCACACCAACCATTGGCATTGACCCTCGTAACAGTAGTGTGGAGTTTCTCTGGTTAAGAACAGGTTAACCTCCATATCTAAGCATACACCCTATCTATAATTTTTTATCTGAAAAAAAGATTATGAATTTTCGAGAATCTCTTAACCTAACCTTATACTCTATGTATAGAGGAATACATATATCGGATGATCCCTTGAGATTTTGGCAGATAGAAGCTTAGCTGATTCGCCATACTGCTCAGATAAGCTCTAGTTGAATGTTTTCTGGAGGTTCAAACCTCTCTACAAGCTCCCCCTACTTCCCTTAACCAAACAGTATTGGGCTGATGCGTAAGTTGAGTATTCACTCATTCTTTGTATTCTGGGATACGTTATCTATCTAACTGTTCCCCGTTCCCTACCCTCACCACCACACTGATTCAGCCAGCCCGACTTAAGACGAACTGGACAGTACAGCAGCATTTAGGCGTCAAGACATTGCTGACATTGGGATGCCCATAAGTTAGGTGGTGTCTTGACCAAAACTTCATAAAGTTCTGACAATTTCTTTATTAAAACTTTACAAAAAGTAAGGCAAAAGTTTATAAAATAAAGTTGAATTAAATTTTACTCTGTCTAAAAAATATCGTATTCATATTGTTTTTAGGAAGAGGCTTAACGCGATTTAATTTCCGCAAGAATTAATAGATAAGTGGGATGTTGCCTTATTAGCCAAGATATCCAAGAGGTAACCCAATATCAAACAATCACATTTGGAGCAAGTCGATGAATTACATTTTTGGCACAGTTGGTGATGATTGGCTAGAAGGCACATCCAGTGATGATGTCATTTATGGAGGTGAAGGAACCAATAGGATTATAGCGAGAGATGGCAATAATCAAATTTACGGCGGTTCGGCTGCTGATTGGATTACGGCTGGAGATGGCAATGACACTATTTATGCCAATGAAGGGGAAAATATAATTGATGCTGGAGGTGGCGATAACCTGATTTATGGTGGTTCGGCTGCTGATTGGATTACCACGGGCTCAGGTGATGATACCATCTACGCGGGTGAAGGGGTAAACACGATTAATACCGGAGATGGGAACGACATTATTTATAGTGGTTCAGGTGATGATGTAATTAATGCAGGTAGAGGTAAAAATCAAATCTGGCTGGGTGGTGGACAGGATACCATTGGCTTAGAAATGTGGGGATTTAGTGAGATTAATAACTTTAACCCCTATCAAGATCAAATTGACTTGGGACTCTCCGATCTACGCGGTGTAGTTTTGATGGGACAAGGCAATAATACGATGATCGGTTTAGCTCATCGTTCGATTATGGCAACGCTGCATAATGTTGATGTTCAGACTGTGGCGGCTCATTCAACTGATATTTTTGGCGCAGAACTTACTGTGTTTTCCAGTTAAACCCGTCAAGCCATAATCACCCAGCTCTTACCAAATCCGGGTCCGGGTTGACTATCCCCTTTTATGCCAACCGCAAAAACCTTGTAGAGACGTTACAGGCAACGTCTCTACAGGTATAGTTACAGGCAACGTCTCTACAGGTATATCTTGACACCTACAAAAATATGAATCGGATATTTCGCGATCGCGCCAGGTGGCAAAAAAGAAACCCAAGCGTGAGAGATCGCTGGGTGGAAGTAGGTTGCATGTACACTCTTCATTCAGATTAGCGCATTATGCTTGTGAATAAACCTTTGCGGCTTGAATTTATCTTTTTTAATATATTTACAGAAATAAATTTACCTAAGCTTAATTTTACAATTAAAAATTAATTAATTGACCGATTTTCTGAAAATTATCATCAATTTTAATGAGAATGCTAGACAGTTTGTAAACGGAATGTTATAAATATTAATTAAGCGCAATACATAGAATAGTAAATACTCAAGCTTGACGGGGTGTTGTCTGAAGCAAGAGGATTGTCCTTTACCTATAGACTTCCAATGAATCAAAATTACTCAACCGTTTCTGTTGCTGCCCCTAGCGATTCCCAGCCCTTAGCCAAAGTTAATACCAGGTTTGGCTCACATGATTCCCTCTGCTATGAGTTTCAGGTGCGTGGAGTTGGTAGAGGGACATTTAGTTACTCTGATTCTTTCCTGAACGGAAATAATACGAAGTCCGTACTTTTAGAGTCTTTAGTATGGAATGGGAAACTGATCGAATTAAGTAATTTTCAAGAACACAGTATTTGCTTTAATCAAGGAGAATTACTGGGACTGAATCTTTTAGGTGAAGGTTGGGAGATGCTGTTGAATCTAGGTATTCAGATCAATGGCGTTCACAGGATCACAGAAGTGACCTATAGACGGATAAAACATCAGCATTGGTTTAAGGACAATCTCCATTAATCCCTAAACCTCTGCCAACATTCCCTCAGATCCCCGATTTGTTGAACAAGTCGGGGATCTAATTTAGTGAAAACCGCGATAAAATCTAGACAAGTTGGGTGCAAACACAGATTCCAGCAAACTCCTTTAAGATTTAGCTCATTTGGCAAGAAGCCTCACGTCCTACCCGATAGGGAGGCGTGAGATGAATTGCCAGTCTATCGAAACTTGTTTGGATTTTTTCTGACAACAAGTTCGGTATAAGGTATAATTCACTAAGGAGGACAAATTCTTTTAATTCTCATTTACAAAGCTGCGAATGCTGGTAAGTTGATGGTGAAAGTCAAACCTCATATCATATCGTCCAAGTTTCTCTTGCGAGAAGCAAGAAGTGGGGCTGGGCGTATTCCCCACTATAAAACGCCGGAAGCGTCGTTCTACAACGGCGACAAAGGAAGCCTACAACCGTACCCGTAGGGTCGGTGTAGGAGGACGTCACTTAAGATGATGAAACCTAAAGTAGTAGTCGCCGCTATTTTGGCAACGAGCGCGATCGCAGCAGGTGTGGCGCTAAGTTCAGCCAGTTCTGCCCAAGCCTGTAGCTATAGCAAGTATAAGTCTTATCACCGAAAAGAGGCACAGCTAGACTGGTTGCGATCGCCTTGGGCTATCTTGCTCACCTTACCCGGAATCGCCTTGGCAACAGCCCTGTCTAGAGGCGGGCGTTCTTACGAAACTTAGGGGAAAGCTGAATAAGTTTTGTGGTGGGGGTAGGGAATAGGGGGTGTAGGGGCGGGTTTAACAGATAACGTTCTGTTGATGTCGGATAGCTTGACTAAACCCGCCCTTCTAAGGGAAGCAGGGAAAGCAAAAAGCAAGAGGTAATGGCTTGCTGCATAAATATGGCGCGTCTTCTATTCTCGATTTCCACTCCGATTGACGGAACACTGGGACGCAATATACCAAGCCCCACCCCGATTCCCACTTAAATCACAGGCTTCAATCGGACCTGCACCATTTGATTCTACATAAATTCCTTGTGCTTGATTCCGATTAATCTGACATTGCCAAATCTTGGCATTACCCTCTTTTTGAATCGTAACGCCGACTCCCCCGTTTCCAGCAATATCGCAAGCGGCTAACATCACTTTACAATCAGAACCAATAAATACGCCATCTTGCTGCATTCTAGAAATTTTGCAGTGCCGTAGTGTCGGATGACTGCCTTTGAGGATATACACGCCTGTATTATGATCCGATAGGGTACAGTGTTCTATTAATCCCTGACCCTTGTGACTCACCAAAATCCCATACATCGCCCCTCCCTGGATCTGACAATGGCGGATTTGCGGATTCGCGATCGCGCCGTGAATATAGATACAGGCAATACCATTGGATAGTATCGTACAACCTTCCAGAATGCATTGTCCTTGAGGAATATCAATCCCATAAGGCTTCAGCAACGGTTCACTCACCAGACGCCCAATCCCATTTGCCTGTTGCAGATTAAACCAATCCTGATGGCGCAGGGTTAACCCCCGAATCACGGCTTGTTCGGTCTGAATTTGCAGACAAGGTTGGTATCGACTTTCGATTATAATATCCTCTGGCTGTCCCTCGCCGACAATTTCAACGTCCTTATCAATCACCAGACTTTCCTGATAGAAACCCGGACGCACCACGATGCGTGTCTGAGGTTCCGCCTGTTTAATCGCATCCCGGATACGTCGATAATCAGCGTCACCCAGTTTAGCGACAATAATTTCTGTTTTGATCGGGAGTAAGGAAACCGTTCCCGATAGGGATAAAGAAGACGGATTTGTCATCGCCTCTAAGTCTTGAAGAACCTCTGTCGCCGACTGATAACGCTGCTTCGTCGCACCCTGCAACATTCTATCCAGAATACGACCTAACCGTTCACTGATGGGAGTTTTCAGAACGTCTCGCCATATCCAAATCCCGTCATCGAAGGAATAGAGTTCAAAGGGATCAGTTTGGGTTAAAAGGTGAATACAAGTGACACCTAGACTATAGATATCACTAGCAAATACGGCTTTCCCAGCGGCTTGTTCTGGGGCGGTATATCCTGCACTCCCAATAATTGTTCCGGTAACAGATAAGGCGGTTCTCGGAGAAAACTTGGACGCGCCAAAATCCACCAGTACCAGTTTTGGCGCAGCCGCCGTTGTGGGAATTTGAGTCAGTTGAGACGATGAAGAGGGAAGACGTTGAATAATATTTTCGGGTTTAACATCTCGATGAATCACCTGTTGGTTGTGGATAAATTGTAAGACGGGTAATAAATCCTGCAACAGGTCAATAATTTGAGCTTCACCAAAGCTACCTCCTTGCGCCAGTTTTTCGGCTAAAGTTTTTCCCTGAATAAACTCTTGCACCAAATATTGACAGCCCTCTGCTTCAAAATGCGCCAAGAGTTCCGGAATTTGGGGATGTTTACCCAATTCATCTAGGCGCACGGCTTCTTGTTCAAAGAGTTCTGTAACTTTTTGCCTGTTTTGACTCCCTTGAACCTGGGGAAAAACTTGTTTAATTACGCAATAAGGTTTCGAGGGTTTATATTCATCTACCGCCAAGAAGGTTCTGCCGAAACCCCCTTGACCAATTTGGCGAATGGGTCTATAGCGATCGCCGAGCTGTAATTTTGCCCCACAGCTTTGGCAAACCCTAGTCCCATTCTGGTTTTGGGGAGACTGACAGGTGAGGTTGATGCAGTAACTCATTGGTTATTTGTCATGTCATTCGTCCTTTGTTATTAGCCTCATTCCTAGGCTCTGCCTCCCATACTAACGCCAGGGATCACTGGTTAAATTGAGTCGGGGCAGGTTGCGTAACATGAATGGCACAAATCCTGGGGATTGATCGAGTAGGGTGGGTAATGCCCACCCATCGGTGTCAACTTAAGCCACAACCCTTGCCAATTTTAATCGGATGCTTAATTGTACAGATCACTTCTTCGGGGATTTTGTCGAACGAGAGAGTTTGTTATTATCGAGAGGAAAGTCCTCCTCTCTCCCCAACAGACATACGAACACAGGTTGCTTTATCAAAAGGGGCTTTTCACAATCAAGGCACTCCAGTACTAAAGCGCGTCTGAATCATTTGTATAATATGGTAAAAGATAGATTTCATGATGTTGTTAGAACTGCTCTAGAAAAGGACGACTGGGAAATTACGGCTGATCCTTACGAAGTTAGTATCGACGATGTAGATTTTGAGATTGATTTGGCAGCGGAGCAGTTGTTAGCAGCAGAACGAGAAAATCAGAAAATTGCTGTAGAAGTCAAAAGCTTTATCGGTTCGTCTAATGTTTCAGAGTTTCATACAGCATTAGGTCAATTCCTCAACTATCGAGATGCACTGGCAAGGATTGAACCCGATCGCCAACTTTATCTGGCTGTGCGAGTGCCAGTTTATGAAAGTTTTTTCCAGCGACGCTTTATTACAGCAGCAGTTGAGCGGTATCAAATACGATTGGTAATTTACGATGTGAAACAGGAGGTAATTGTTCAATGGCTATAGAGCAATATCGCCAGTATATCCAACATCTGCTCTCAGAACGTGCTGAGCGGGCGGCGCGGCAAAGAACGGCTCCAGAATATGAGGTTCAGACTGTTTTTGATACACAGCAGGATCACTACCAACTGCTATATGTGGGGTGGCGTGGGAATAAGCGTGATTTTGGCTGTATTCTGCATGTTGATATCAAAGGTGGAAAAATTTGGATTCAGCATGATGGTACGGAAGAGGGTATTGCCAACCGATTAGTCAAAATGGGAGTACCGAAACAAGATATCGTTTTAGCCTTCCATGAACCCGAAGTGCGTCAGTTGACAGATTTTGGTACAGGTGATGCGATCGCCCATTAATCCAATCCTTGTATTAGTATTAGGGCTTGCTGAATAAAAAGTGCTTTGTCGGAAAGATTACAGAGCATTAACGCAGGAATTAAAAAAACATAAAACCTGTTGCTGTGGTTAGCCAATAGGGGTCTGGGTGGTAATATCAGTTAATCGTCAAAACCACCCCAACAAACGGCTACCGTACAGTTTTCACACTATCAATTTTCCGCATAAACAAATCACTGAAAATACTAATCACAGGACGCTTGCGTACCCTGATATTGGTACTCACCGACATCCCTGATTGCAAGGGAACTTCTTTGCCGTTGATCAATATTGTTTGTCTATCCATGCGAATTTCCGCTGGAAAACGGTAGAATGGGTAGACTTCATTAGGGGGTAAAGCATCAGAACCAATCTGGACTAACTCGCCTTTGACATCTCCAAATTCGCTATAGGGAAAGGAATCAACTCGGACATCCACGGGCATTCCTTCATTGACAAAACCAATGTCTTTGTTGGTGATATAAACTTTGGCAACAAGGGTATCATCCGGTACAATTTTCACCACCGGCTCACTGGTATTGGCGACAAATCCGGTATGGGCTTTGAGGTCAAAGACTTTGCCACTTTCAGGGGCTTGTAATTTTTGATAGGTTAACGTTAACTGGGTTTGGCTGAGTTGACTCTCAATTTCTTGGAGGCGTTTTTGGTTTTCAACAATAATTTTGGTGAGTTGGCTGTCAATTTCGGCAATCCGTTGTTCGTTTTGAGCAATCAGCGTTCGCAGTTCTTCTTCCGAGAGCGCCATGGTGTTTTGTTTACGTTCCTGGGCTTGCTCGATCGCTTTGTCTAACCGTTCCTGTTCTTTCTTGAGACGCTCTACCTCAGCGGCGCTGCTTTCAGTTTGTTGTTTCTGGCGCAGATACTGGAGTTCCCCGAATGCGCCCTCTTTGAACAGATTCTCGAGGCGATCGGTAATTTCTCGATTAAGCACTAACACTTGTTCAGCATCAGCCAGTTGGATTTGGGTTTGAGTCAGTTGGCGGTTGAGTTGTTCGACTTCTAAATCTGCTGCCGCGACACGAGAGTTATACTCGTTTTGGCTTGCCTGTAAGCGTTGCCGTTGTGCCAAGGTTAAACCCGTAGGATCTCCGGTGAGTTGGGCTTGATAGTAGTTCTTTTCTTCCACTAAAGCCGCCCGATTTTTCGTGAGTGAGGCAATTTGGGGGGGGAGTTTCTCCGGTAGATTTTCCGGGTCAATGGGAACGGCTTTGCCCGTCATCTGAGCTTGATAAAATTGATTTTCTTGAATTAAAGCGGCGCGAATTTGCTGGAGTGATTTAAATTGCGCTTGAGCCGCTGTTTGGTCAAAGGTGAGCAGGGTATCCCCTTTTTCGACGCGATCGCCTTCTTCAATGTCCACCACCCCGACAACCCCACCCTGGGGGGCTTGCACTTCCTTTACAGCGGCTTTGGGTTCGAGTTTCCCTTGGGCGGGAATGGCTTCTTCGATTTGCGCCACACAAGCCCAACCGACGCTTAATGCTGTCACGCCAATAATCGCTACGACAATCATTCGGGGCCACAGGGGAGATTGTTGCAGGATAACGGGTTGATCAAATTCCGGCAGTTTATTCGTCCGACGAGTCGTTCCGGCTTTGGTTGCGGTTTTCACCGACTGGGAAGGCGATAAGGCGACGGGTTGGCTGGCTTTAGATCCGTTGCGTTGATTCATGATGTAATTACTCCTTCGTCAATTGGTCATTGGTCATTGAGTCACTGTTTAGAGTCAAAGAACTTTTGTCATATTGAGGACTTGGAAAAAACAAAAGACGAATGACAAAAGACGAATGACCATTAAAGTTGAGCGTCTTGCTGTTGATAGAGGCAGTAGTAGCGCCCTTGCATTGCCATCAGTTCGTCATGGGTTCCTTGTTCAACGACTGACCCTTTATCCATCATTAAAATGATGTCGCTGTTGCGAATGGTAGTTAAACGGTGGGTAATGAAAAAGACAGTGCGTCCTTTGAAGGCTTCAATTAAATTTAAACAAACTTGTCGTTCGGTGTCATAGTCGAGGGCGCTAGTCGCTTCGTCTAGAATTAAAAGTCGCGGATTTTGCAGTACCGTGCGGGCAATGGCAATCCGCTGGCGTTGTCCCCCTGATAGCGATGATCCTCGCTCCCCCACTCTTGTATTGTAACCACTGGACAACCCCATAATAAAATCATGAGCGGCGGCTACCTTGGCGGCTTCAATGATTTCCTCGGCGCTAGCATCGGGATTGGTCAGGGCAATATTATCTTGTACCGTACCATCAAACAGCAGACTATCCTGGGGTACAATTCCCACTTGACGACGCAGGGAATAGAGTTCAACTTTGGAGATATCGTAGTTGTCGATCAGAATTCGCCCTGCATCAACATCATAGAGGCGGGGCAGTAGTTTCATTAACGTACTCTTACCCGAACCACTTTGACCGACAATCCCGACAAATACGCCCGCCGGAAAATGCAGGTTAATATTGGTTAATTGCCAAGGACCACTGGTGCCAAAGCGGAAGGAAAGATTTTCATACTCCACTTCCCCTTTAATCGCAGGCATGGGAATATTTAAGCGATCTGCCTCATCCGCTTCTTGGGGGCTATCCACAATATCACTCAACCGTTCTAAAGATAGCGCCGTTTCTTGGAAATTTTGCCACAGTTGGGCTAATCGGAGTAAGGGACTGGTAACATAGCCAGAAATAATCCGAAACGCGATTAATTGCCCCAGGGTTAATTGTCCATCTAAAACCAGATAAGCACCCACCCACAGCACTAACAACGCCGAGAGTTTATTCAAGAAATTACTCGCTGAACCCGCAGTTGTGGAGGTTAGCACCGTCTTGAACCCCGCCGATACATACCGAGCATAGCGTTCCTGCCATTGCCAGCGCGTTCGCAACTCAATGTTTTGCGCTTTTACCGTTTGAATCCCAGACATGACTTCGACTAAATAGGATTGCGTCTGGGCGTTCCGTTCAGCTTTAACCCGCAGTTGGCGACGGACAATCGGCGAAACAATGACGGTTAACAACACAAATAAGGGAATAATCGCCAACGAGACAATTGTTAGCACCCAACTATAAATAAACATGACCACGATGTACAACACGGAAAACACCGCATCTAACACCACCGTCAACGCCGTTCCCGTGAGAAACTGACGAATATTTTCCAACTCATTAATTCGACTCGCCAGTTCCCCCACTGGACGCTTTTCAAAATACCGCAACGGTAAGCGGACTAAGTGGTCAATAATCTCCGAACCCAGATGCATGTCAATCCGGTTCGTGGTATCCACAAATAGATAGGTACGGAAACTGGTTAATAATGCCTCAAAAATGGCAATAATTACCAGGAAAAACCCCAGCACATGCAGTGTATCAATACTGTTCTGCACAATAACCTTATCGATGATCACCTGGATCATCAACGGATTCGCCAGTCCAAATAGCTGCACAAAAAAGGAGGCGATAAACACCAAGATTAAGACCTGGCGGTAGCGCACCAGAGACGGGAGAAACCATTGCAAGCCAAAGCGTTGCTGCTGGGTGTGCTTCGTCCGTTGTACCAGCAGCACCGGAATCGCGGCGGGCGACTCCCCGTCTTCAGTTTCTGGTTGCGGTAAACTATCGAGTAAATCGGCAGGTTTGCGGCGGACAATCCCTAGTTCCGGCACACCCAGCACCAGTTCCCGGGGTTTGGCTTCATAGAGAACAGCAAAGCCTTCATACCAAGGGACGAGAGCGGGGGTTTGCAGGCGATTGAGCGATTGGGGCGGTACATTCACCAATTGGGCATGTAAGCCGATTAAATCCGCCACCGCACCACACAGGGGTAAGGAAAGACCCCCAGTTCGCTGCATCTGATCATTGAGTACCCGACGAATCACATCACGGCGAAAGGGCATCTCTAAATGCTTACTCAGCATTTGGAAACAGGCTACGGTACTATCCAGAAGTCCCTTACCTCGGACATGGGGATATTTGCGGTGTTTTTGGGAGGTTTGGTCTGCATCCTCTGTCGGTTCGGGTGGTTTATCGGGCGCATAAGGGATGCTGTCGTGATCATCATCCAGCCACGGGTCATCGTCGGTGGTTAGGGGAGTCTGTGTGTCAATTACCGTAACTGGGGTGGTGGGGGGTTCGGTTTGAGTTTCCCCGACTAAATCCGATTCGCGAAACCCAATAATTCTGGCTGGGGTAGACCCTTGGATATCTAGCCCCTGAGAAATTGCCTCTTGAGAGAGACGACTCCCCACGGGAAAATCTCGGACGACACTCCCCCCACTGACAAACCACACCCGGTCAGGCGTCAGGAGTTCGCTGGCGTCGGTCATGGGATAGAGGTAACGCACCTGGGCATCCTGGTAAGCGTTTTGGGCAAGTTCTTTAAGATTTGTGATCCCACTGGCTTGGCGGACTAGCTCTGCACCGATTAACTCAAAGGCTTCAATGATATTGCAATGGTTTTGGAACGCAGCGGTAGCGGTGGGTTCCTGTGCCATCAGGGCTAAAAACTGACCCGTGGGTATAGTTAAGCAGACCGACTCCGTGGAGGCAATTGCGGTTTCACAAGGGATACCCCGCATCAGACTCACCCAACCCAGAATCGCGCCCGGTTTCAACAAGTCCAGGGTGACCGGTTTTTGGGTGGTCTGTTCGTAACTCAAAAGACGTGCTTTTCCCTCATAGATAATTGATATCTGAGAGGGCATTTTTTCTCGCACCAGGATGGGTTGACCCATACGATAGCGCAACAGTTGACTTTTTTCTGACAACTTAGTTAGCGTCGAGGCTTCAAGTTGATTGAAGGGAAATATATCCGCTAGAAAATCCTGAATTGTTGTCTTAGTGTAGGTCATGGGCAAGCCTCAGGGAATAGCATTGTAGAGACGCGCCATGGCGCGTCTTTACAGGGTTTAGGATTGAACGGGTGTGCCAAAGGATATCTGTTGTCGCAGTTGTTCTTGTAACCAGGTGGTAAACATTTCCTCCAGGAGTCGCTGACGCATCGCATCATCTAGTTGAACGGGTAAAAACTTTTCTAAACGAATTACAATAAACCAGTCGCCCAAGCGGGTGGGGGGCAAAAGTTGACCGGGTTGGCTAACGGTTAACATTTGCGCCAAGGTGGGGTGGGGTGTACTCAGTTCCACAGGTCCTACTAATCCGCCCGTTTGCGCCTCTGGTCCTTGGGAATAATCTCGCGCTAGTTCATTAAACGACTGTTCTCCTTCTTGGATACGAAAATAGAGTTCTTGGGCAATAGCCGCCTCCTTTGTCCGAATCAGGGAATAAATTACCCGATCTAATCGTCCTTTGCGCTTGAGGAAATAGGACTCGATCTTATGTCCCCAAGTCTCCTGTTTAAATTTTTCCAGTTTTAGTCCCCGAACCGCTAACTCTTCAACTTGTTCAGGACTTACGCCTTGACGGTCACGCCAAGCTTGACGCTCTTCCTCGGAAGTTAGCTGATTTTTAGTATAGAACTGCTCGCAGGCAGCCGTTTTTTCTTCGTCGGTACAATCTATGGTGGCAATGGCTTGATCAATAATGATTTCTCGCAATAACTGAGGGAGTAATTGATATTTGGCTAACAGGGGAATTACTTCTTCAGCCGTGATGGTTTGGTCGCCAACCTTTAAAATGGCAGTCATCGTGGTGAGAAGCCTCTCAAGGTAGTGTTTTCAAGAACTTATAGATCAGGTGATTTCCAAGATAACATCTTGCTTCAAGGGAGTGTTATACTCCAGCGCCACTATTAATTAAAAGTTTAGGAAAGTTAAGATTTTTCCTTAGGGGGAGGATTTTGATCATTTTTTTGCCCTGCGGTAATACAAGTGTGAATATCCGCGTTGGTTTTAATCGCTCCCGGTGTAATATGAGTGGCACTCGCCTGATATCCCCGATCGCGCAATGCTTGCATCAGATAATCTCGTTTAGGGATATCCCCGCGTCCTCGGCGTCCAATTTCTGCCAAGGTATAAAAGTAGGGCGGGAAATCGGCTTCAGCTTCCATGAGAGTGAGGAGTTGTACCCGTTTGGACCATTGCCAGTGATGTGCTAATACTCTCATTTGCTTTAACCAAGATTTATTATGCAACACACCCAGCCACAGTGGACCACTCAGGGTGAGGGATTTTTGGTCATGATCACAAAAGGATCGCCCTAACTGACGCCAGGACACAGTTTGATAATTACCGCAGTGATGACAGTAACCCAGAAAACCGTAATTTTGCAACGTCAACGGCTGAGATTTGACCAAACGCACCATCAGGCGATAGGTTTGACCTGTAAACAGGGAGAATATCGGCGTAATCCCCAAACCCTTGGCGATGGCTTGCTGCTGGAGTTTACCAATTACCAGTCGCAATCCTTGTTCCTGGGCGGCGGGATGGTTGCGGGGATACGCCCCATAAATGCCTAAACTACTTTCTGAAGCATGACCTGTCAACTTGCGCCCATCGGTACTGGTGAGATAGAGGAGTCCCCCCAGTTTCAGCGCCCAGAGGCTGGTATCTAGATAGGGGGTAGGGGAACCAAAGCAATCGACATCGATGAAATCGTAGTAGTCTCGGCGGTTATAGCATTCAAAAAAGACTTGATTGGCGTCGAGATGGGTTAGGGTGGCAGTATGGGTTGCGATCGCGCCGGCTAAATTTTGCTGTAGAATCGGGTTCAGCTCTGGGTTTGCTTCATTCACCCATATCCAATCGGCAAGACTTTCCAACCGATAGCGCAGGGAACGCACCCCACAGCCACTCATCGCATCAATCACTCGCAAACCACCCATTTGGGACTTATAAATCGCCGCCGCTAAAACGCCTAAATCTCGCACTACTTGCGTTGAGGGGCGATAGAATGCATGACCAACTTTAAATGTGGCTTCGCCTTCGGTATGTTCAGTTAAATTTTGGTTCATCGTTTGCGGTTCACCAAAAGGTGTCCCTAATGACTCACTGACTGTGCCGTTAACTCGATTGAGGAATGAACTAAGGTTAACAACGGACCGGTTTGTTCTGTCCCATTGACAGCTAAATCACTATGGCACAAATACAAGCGATCGCGAACTCGCCCTAACAAATCCTGTAAAATTCGCTGCAGGCGTTCTTCATCCGCTTTGATTTTATCGGCTTCTGTCCAAGGCTGTCCAAACCAATCCTTGAGAAATAAGGGCGCTGCAAATAATGTCGCGGCGCCTCCCTGACTCCAAAGATGAGATCCCGCATCTAACCAAAAATGCCAACGGTGATAGCCACGGGCGGCTCGATATTGGAAAATGGTGGCTAGGGTAACAGCCGAATTCGCTGTAGCTGAGAGACGACGAACGGGAAAGGAATTGGCTGTGACTGTCCCCCGACGCAATAATTGAATAAATTGGGAAATTGTCGCCTGTGGTGGTGTTCCCCCCCTGGCTATTTCCTCATCAGTAGTGTTGGCGGGGATTTTCCGCAATCGTCCATCCACTTCCCAATAATGTTGGGCGGTTTCCATGAGTTCCCGTAAAGCGGAAATTTGGTCGTAAGGTAGATTAGAGCCATTCCACAGGAATTTCTGGATGGCGCGATCGAGAATCACCACACAGGAGGGAATCAGGCGCTGTTGTTGTTGTTCTCGTTGTCCCTCTAACCATTGCTGAATCTGGGTATAAGCTGTAGTCGCCCGATGTCCTAAGCGATCCCAACGAGCAAAGGCTTCGACGGGTAATAAGCGGGGGGATTCGGGATCAGGGGAATAGCAGTAATCCGCCAGTAAACCCGCCCGCACGGGGTCAATATGGGGATGGGGAAGGGGGGAGTCGGCTTCAGTCGTAGCCACGGGTTCAGGTGGGCGACTGAGAACCACTAGCATTTGTGCTATAGCCTCTCGATCTACTAAGCGCCCTAATCCTGGATACACAAGGGTTAACAGGGTTAATAATGCCTGAATTAAGGGGGAACTAATCAGAGGGCGCTGTTCATTCAGAGGCTCTATAGGAATTCCCTGTTTGGTGAGAATATCCGTCAGAGTATACCGTGCGATCGCGTCTAATCCGGGTGCAATTATCGCAATATCTCCTGGTTCCACTTGTCCCGACTTCACCGCATCTACAATTACCTCGGCGGTTAGGCGCAACAACTGAGCGCGGGACGTAGTTTGCAGTGACTGCAAAGACTCAGGTAAGTCTGACAATACCATTGGGTCGTTGAGCAGGTCTACCGCCATCGGCGATAACCCATCAGCTAAGGAATCATTCGGGTGTGGCGGTAAGGATTCCACTTGACATCGGGAGGCTAATCCTGACAAATAATCCGGATCAGCGTTTAAGCCTAAGCGCACTTGACCTTGGGGATTATAGGTAAACGCCCCCACAACGCCTTGATCTAAGAGTACATCAAACAAATCACGCGCGATCGCGGGATACTCATCTACATCATCTGCCAGTATCGCCCGATAACGCTGGGTCAAATACTGCTGATAAGTGGAATCGGCTAACATTTCCCGCCAATAGAGATCACAAATCAGACTGTATGTCAACAACCCCTTATCTAGACACCAGCGCCGCCAATCCAACAGCAGTTTACCAATCAATTCCCATTGATCCGGGGTTGCTTCGAGTTCCACCACTCCCTGTTCTAGAATTCTGGGAATCTCTTCAATCCGAGTCCCACTCAGGGCGGCTAATTGTAACAAATCCAACAGACGTCGCACCCGAACCGACTCATTATTTCCCGGTATCTGAATCAATCCTGACTCGAGTTGGGGGCGCCACAACTGCATAGCTAAATCCTGTTCCGTTTCTGGGCGCAAGCGCAGGGGAAACTGGGCTCTGAGATTTAACCGTTGGATCAAAAGGGGCCAAAATAGAATCACTTCGTCCTGAAAGAATCCCAAGGGTGTCTGACAACGCACTGGATAACGCCCCTGTAATGTAGTGGTGAGGCGATCTGTCAACTCTCGACGATTATCAGCATTTGCTGCCAAAATTAAAAGAGCTGGCGTCTGATAGCGATCGCGCCGCTTTTTGCGGACAATGGGAGAAGATAACTGACGCGATCTACCCCATCCTGCTTCCACCCATTGGCGAAACAGAGTCACCAAGCGAGTTGTTTTGCCCGTGCGAGTGCCACCACTAATCCAAATTGAATCGGAAACCACGAGTTCTCCTAGGGTGAGTCTGCTACTATACCACCTACAGTAGACTATATTCATTCTGACTCAATTGAGAGCCAGGATTGCTCCAGAATATTTTTTATTGAGATTTTTAGCCATTTCGATGAAACTACCCTCTATTTTACGTCTGGCTAACCAATGGTTCTCGGATACACCCGAAAGAGCCTTAGATCAAGCTTACAAAGCCGCGTTAACCATTAAATCGATTGAAGATGAGCATTTTAATGGGCAAAAAATTGATTCTCGCTCCAGTCAACATAGTGATAGTGTTATTTCCTATTTTGAAGCTGACTTAAAGAAATATTTAAATACCATTAGAGTTCGCTTACAAGAATTTAGAACCAGTCGGTCAATTTTTCGGGTTTCTGAGCCGACCAAAATGAATGAATTACTCGGTTCTCCAGACAAATTATATCGGTATGATTCCCTAGAATTAACTGAAAGGCAAGCCATTATAATCGAAAAACTCAACTTTATTGATGAGATTTTAAAACGATATTCAGAACCCGATCCATCCTCCCTTTCATTAATTCCACTCTCCACCAATCAAGTTGCTCAACCCAACGGCAATGCCAGAACTACAGCCAATGCCAAAAACCTATCAAACTTGAAGCAGGTTAGCGTTAATCCCCCAAATGATGCATTAGAAACTGTATCGGATAAAACCGGTGTTGTGCCTCGGTCAATTCTGCGAACGGTCAATCGACTTCAGCGGGAACTTGATCCCAAAGCCGAAGAGGAAGTTGTCAAAAAGTTTCGCACGTCTCGAGACAAAACCTTAATTTCGATCAAGTTTATTTTAACACTGATCATTGTTCCCATTTTAGCCCATCAGGTGGCTAAAACTTTCGTCGTTGGACCCATTGTTGACTCATTTCGCCCAGAAAATGAACCCGGTATTTTCTTAAACATCGACATGAAGGAAGAAGCCTTCATAGAACTCCAGCGGTTTGAAGAGGAACTGCACTTTAAAAGCTTATTGGGAATGGCGCCTCAGTTATCATCGAAAGAAATGGAAGAACAGCTAAGGACAAAAGCCGAAGAGCTAGCTGAAGCTTATCGATATCGCAGTTCTGATGCGATTAAGAATATTTTTTCTGACTTAATTTCTCTACTTTGTTTTGCGGGAGTTATTGTGACCAGTCAAGCAGATTTTGTGGTTCTAAAATCCTTTATTGATGATATTGTCTACGGACTCAGTGATAGCGCCAAAGCCTTTATCATTATTTTGTTTACCGATATGTTTGTCGGATTTCACTCTCCCCACGGTTGGGAAGTGATTCTAGCCGGAATTTCGCGACATTTTGGTATTCCCGAAAATCATGATTTTATCTTTTTGTTCATTGCCACGTTTCCGGTTATTCTCGATTCGGTGATTAAATATTGGATTTTCCGCTATCTAAACCGGATTTCACCGTCAGCGGTAGCAACTTACCGAAATATGAATGAATAATTTTGTTTATATCATTTGTCCTTAGTCATTCGTCCTCCTTTCTTGTACTAGTTCAAATAAAATGAGGTGAATCCATGATTCAAGCATTTCAACCACCGATTACGTTTGACGAGTTTATTGAGTGGTTACCAGAAACCTCTGAATTTCTCTGTGCCTAAATGTGGAATCAAATGTAGTGACGTGGCACACCTTACAGCGCTTCGCGCTGCTATGAGGTACAGTAACAACAATGAGCTTTCCCAATTTCTTATAGCAGTTCCCAAGTGCTGATGGTACACCCAAATGTAGGGGCGCAAGGCTTGCGCCCTCACGCCTGTACCTCACCCGGTTGCCAACCGCTGTAATTGGTGGATTAGAATTGTAGGGGCGCAGGTTGTGTGTCCCGATCTAACCATAAATCTATCCCACCATTTTAGCTGTGTCAGTCCAGTAGTGGCGTGGCACAGCTAAAATTGAATTGGGCGCAAGCCTTGCGCCCCTACACCCCCCCTGCCGTTTAGTTTTCGTCCTTATAAAAAATTAAATCTACCCCCAATTTTTTGTGGGGTCCTCCCTTTAGTGGCTGGGCACTGATATATTTTATTTGGGCGCACGCCTGGCGCCCCTACACCCCCCCTGCCGTTTCTTTTACGTCCTTCTAATCCATCCAATTAGGTGTGCCACGACACGACAAGAGCAGCGATCGCCCTAATTCACTTTTTTTAGGGTGTATTCTATCGTATTATCGCTATTATTCGTTATTTTTCCATCTTTGTTTAATGTCAGCAGGGTATAGGTATCCATTCCATTCTCAACCTCAAACTCTAGTTGCGCCTCTATTTGCGGTGTGATCTTGGGGCCAAAGTGCAACAGAGATTGAGCGCGTCCCGACGTGGCGATGTACTGTTGAAGTCGTCCTGCCATCATCTCATTCAGCAGCTTAAAAAACGCAACCAGGTTGCTTTTACCTGCTCCGTTGGCTCCAATCAAGACATTTAAGGAGCGCAACTCAAGATCCATCGTTTTAATGGACTTGAAGCCGTTGAGAATGATTCGTTGCAGCATGATTATTCTGCTGCTGTTTTCACAGAAGGCGGTATTTGACTAGAAACTTCATAAAATGTAGTCGTGGGTGGCTTGATAAATAAATGAGACATCTTCTCCAAAATCTGTTGATAAGCCTCATTTTGATTTTCATCCATGTCTTCGATATGATCCCAAAAGATAACGGCAATTCCTTTATCCGTTCCAGGTTCTCGCAGCATGTATGCCCCTTGGAATCCGTGAGTGTAGGTCGAGACTGCTTCTTCATAAAGCTGTTGGGCTTCTTCAAATTTACCGGGCTTAAATTCCCCGATCGCCACATAGGCATACTTGTGTTTGAGAAAATCTAGAAATTCGCTCATTATTACACTCCTTATTGATTAAGTCAACAACTAAGTATCAATGACAAATGACAAATGACAAATGACAACTTTATATTGCCATCAATGTGGCAACTTTGTGCAAAAGTTGGGCAGGTTCTACGGGTTTGGGTAAGTAATCGTCAACGAGGGCGTTAAGATCTTGCTGTTCATCGGCTGAAAGTGAGGATGTAATCAAAGCCAAAACTTTGATGTGTGCTGTCGTAGTCTTATGGTGGAGATAATAGCTGATCTCATATCCGTCCATTGCTGATAACTGCCAATCCACAATCACAGCATGGGGTTGCAGCAGTTCAATTTGCCTGACGGCAGTCGAACTTTCGATCAGCCAAACTAGATGATAACCCGCCGCCGTGAGAATTTCGCAAATGGCTGTCGCACTGGCTTCATTATTTTCGATTAAAACGATACTCCCTGGCACCGGAGCTCCCTTTCCCGATGAGGCGGCTGATTTGGTTGCGCCTGAAACAACGGATTGGATGGGCAAGCAAACGGTAAAGATAGAGCCTTTTCCCACAGTGGATTCAACTTCAATCGTACCGCCATGGAGTTCGACCAATTGTTTGGTCAGAGCTAGCCCTAAACCTGTACCTTCGTAGGTACGCTGATAGGTTGTCTCTAACTGCTGAAACTTTTGAAACATCAGGGGAATCTGTTCTTGGGGAATACCAATCCCCGTGTCTTCGATTTGAAATACAGCTAGATTATGTTCTCGCCACCCTCTTAAAATGACTTGACCACCAGCCGGAGTAAATTTTATCGCATTTCCCAATAAATTAAACAAAATTTGCCGGAGTCGGCGTGGATCAGCCTGAAAGCGATCCTTTTGGGTGGGGACTTGCCAATCCAGGGTTAATTCTATCTGGCTACTCCGGGCTTTTTCCTTTAAGGATTGTAAGGTTTGCTGGGCAAGATACCACAGGGAAAACTCGCTGATATTTAAAACGGCTTTCCCCGCCTCTAATTGGGAAAAATCGAGAATATCGTTAATCAGTTCCAGTAGGTGTTCCCCATTCTCTTGGATCGTTTGTAAATAATGCCGTTGCTTCTCAAGGGATACAGTTTTGCTACTTCCATCTCCCCAGCACCAACGCAATAATGTTGCCGATAGTCCAATCACACAAGTCAAGGGCGTTCGCAACTCATGACTCATCGCCGCTAGAAATTCACTTTTGGCATGGTTAGCGGCTTGTGTCGCTTGCAGCGCATCCCGAAGTTCTTGGGTGCGCTCAATCACTCGCTGTTCTAGGTTACTTTTTTGCTGGTGCAGTTGGGCATACAGTTGAGCCTGATAAATAGCAACAGCCAGGTGTTCGGCAATTTGCTTGAGAAATAGTTTTTCGCTTTCTTGCCAGTGTCGGGGTGCAAAACATTGGTGGGCAATCAGTAATCCCCACAGGCGATTTTGAACGATAATCGGCGCGACTAACTTGGCTTTAACTTGGGTTTGTCGCAGCAGTTGGAGTAAGCAGGGAGAATCGCTGTAGGCGACTTCAATATCATCAATCGCCCCAGTAAATCCTTGGTGATATCGGGTGCGACAGTTAGGAATATGCAGGGCGCAGTCCTTTTCCTCTCGCCAATTGAGGACAGAACCAATTTTATCAGAACAGCGGGCTTCATAAGTGACACAACCCTCATCCTGTTGAGAGAGGGGTGGTGAATCTAGAGATTTGGCGTTCTCGAATTGATCGGCAATATCCGTGGAATTGTCAACCTCGGTTTTATTACCCTCCTCGCTCACGTTAGCCAAATCACCGTCAAATTGATATATTAATAGGCGATCCACGTTCAAAAAATGACGCACCTCATCGACAGCCGTGGAGAGGATAACGGGTAATTCTGGACTTTGACGGATGTGAGTAGTAACCTGATTGATCAGCCGTTCCTGTTCCACCTGTTGGCGTAGTGCTGCTTCAATGGGTTGACCCACCTCACAGTAAGGATAGATGGGTTCGTTGCTAATCGGATTAGCACTGAGTACATCCATCAACAACAGGGTAAATTCACTCTGGATATCCCCTTGGTTCGGTTCTGGATAGGTTTGGGCAAGTTGGAAAAGAGGGAAAATCTGGGGGGAGTTGGTGAAGCGTTGAGTGAGCCCGTCGAGAAAATCTGCGATCGCGTCTGACTCAAAGGTTAACCCAACCTGATACAGGCTTGAATGGGCATTTGTCTCAGTTTCCGCCGGTGACTCGATTGCAGCCGCGATGAGCAAGGCGCGGAACACTGGAGACACCAGCACCGTAAATCGTTGCACCTGTTGATCTAGACCCACGGATACAATGGGTAAGTCCTGCGATCGCAAGAGTACAGCTTTCCTACCAACTTTTACCTGCATCTGCTGCAATAACTCTTGCAGCCGCTCGAACATTGACAATGGCAACGTTCGGCTAAATCTTGGATTCCCCAATATCGCCATGAGTTTGGTTAGTTTGAGCAAGTGACAATGCTTCACCCCTGATTTGGTGTAAGCTGAGCCTCTATTCGATGCTATCCAAGATATAGCGGTTTATTTATAACATCTTTCTTAAAATTTTTAGCTTGATCGGCGAGAAGCCTCGCGCTGTACCAGTAGGGTCAGCGTCGAGATGAATCGCCATTGAAAGAAAACTTGTTTTTATGTTTCCGGATAGTATTTGGCTGAGGTTGATATATAATTGCAATAGG
The DNA here is from genome assembly GCF_040223135.1 of Coleofasciculus sp. G3-WIS-01. Classification (NCBI taxonomy): domain Bacteria; kingdom Bacillati; phylum Cyanobacteriota; class Cyanophyceae; order Coleofasciculales; family Coleofasciculaceae; genus Coleofasciculus; species Coleofasciculus sp. G3-WIS-01. The sequence continues at coordinate 6,105 of NZ_JAVJZI010000015.1, read as the reverse complement.
GAGGTGATAGAAATTGAAGCGAACTAAAGACACGTTTAAACTGAATTACCAGTATAGGATTGTGCCGGATAAGCAACAGTCAAAACAGCTAAACGACTGGCTGTACAAGTTGTGCAGGATACACAATCTAATGCTGGAAGAACGGTTTAACTGGTGGGAGTTTAATCGCTCTCCAGTCAATGCTTGTCCAATTTTTATCACCCATTTGCCAGAACTCAAAGACCAACCAACATACTACAGTCAAAAACGCGCTACTCATTGGTCAAGAGAATCCCATAAGGACTTATACAAAGGGGTTCACTCTCAGGTAATACAGGAAGCGGTTAAGCGGGTAGAAGATGCGTTTAATCGGTTGATCAAAGGCGATTCAACCGGGAAGCGAAGCGGAAAACCGCGCTTCAAGTCAGTGAGGCGATACCGGACGCTTTCAATCCCGCAGTTGAAGCCGGAGTGCCTGAGTGTTACCGCTAATCCTCATCGGCGCAGAAACGGCGGCACACGGCGAGATATTGCTTATATCAGCCTACCCAAGGTAGGTCAGATGAAACTAATCTACCATCGCCCCATCCCGGAAGGATTCACAATTAAGGCGGCACTGATATCGCGTCGTGCTGACGGATGGTACATAACCCTAACATTGGAAGACAAATCCGTCCCTAGTCTGAAGCCACCAGAGATAGAAGCAACAGAAGAAAACTCCTTGGGGTTGGATGTGGGCTTGGAAAAATTCTGGACGGCATCGGATGGAGAGATTGATCCTATTCAACAACATTACCGCAAGTCCGAGGTTAAATTGGCAAAATTAGCTAACCGCAAAGAGGGGAAGCCGCATAAGTCGGCATCACGGCGGAAGCTAGCCAAAAAGATATCCAAGCATCACCAAAAGTTGCAACGGAAGCGGAAACAATTCCATTATGAATCAGCTACACGACTGGTGAGCCGGGACGAGAAGGTGTTCTTTGTGGAGGACATAAAACCAGGAAACTTGTCCCGGAAAAACAAACCTAAACAGGATGAACAAGGGAGGTATGTAGCCAATGGGCAAAGCGCCAAGTCAGGTTTAAACAAATCAATAAATGATGCTGGCTGGAGTCAATTCTTGTCAATTCTCACTTACAAAGCTGCAAAAGCTGGTAAGTCGGTGGTGAAAGTAAAGCCTCATAACACAAGCCAGATATGCTCTTGTTGTAATCGCCTAGTTCAAAAAGATTTGTCAGTACGAATTCACCACTGTTTATGTGGGTTAATCTTGGATAGAGACTGGAACGCGGCGATCAATATCAAGAGAGTTGGGCTGGGCATATTCCCAACTATAAAACGCCGGAAGCGCAATCGTAAGGCTGCGACTAGGGAAGCCTACACTTTACCCGCAGGGTCAGTGTAGGAGGATGTCACGTAATCTCATACAATCAATACACTCCCAACCTAAATGAATACAGATAAAATACCACAGGATCTCTAAAAAGACTATGCATCGGATTGCTGCGACACCGGGAGGATGGAACCCACAAGCAGAAGGAGTCATCTTTATTGAACAGACACCTGCGCCGATTATTTTAATCACAGCCGCTGACACTGATATTCAAACCTTGGCGGCGTCAATGGCTCATTTACCCCCAGATTTTCCCGCGATTCGAGCCGTTAACCTCTTACAATTGCAGCAGGAATTAACGATTGATACCTATTCAGACCAGGTTTTAGAGAAGGCAGATGTTATTATTATTCGGCTTTTGGGTGGATCTGCCTACTGGTCTTATGGATTAGAAGTCGTGCAAACAATGGTGCAACAAACAGGAGCTAACTTAATCCTATTGCCAGGGGATGATCGCCCAGATCCCAATTTAATTAGTCATTCTACCATTCCGTTAACCGCCGTTCACCAGCTATGGCGCTACTTTATTGAAGGAGGTGTAGAGAATTGTACAAACGCCCTGAAATTTGTAGCAGATTTGTGCTTGGGAAGAAGCTATGAGCCTCTACCTCCTAAACCGATACCGCGTGTGGGGGTTTATGGGTGGGGAGACGAAAGCGCTAAAGCGCTGACTACTAACTCTAAAGTGGGGATTTTGTTTTATCGCGCTCATTATTTGGCGGGAAATACATCACCTATTGATGCACTTTGTCAAGCGTTAGTTGAACAACAGTTGCATCCTGTGCCACTATTTGTCTCGTCGTTACGTGATCCGGAGGTACAAGCGGAGGTATTATCCTATTTCCAACCAAAAGATGGTGCGGGAATTGAGGTTTTGCTGAATACGACGAGTTTCTCTGTTGCTAAATTAGATTCTCAGGAACTATCTCTGATAACTAAGGACGAAAATTTATCTCACCCAAAACTTAATAGTATAGATAATGAAATATCCGGATTAGAGTTATGGCAACGTTTGGATGTACCCGTACTACAAGTCATTTTTAGTGGCGGTACAAAGGAACAATGGGAGGAACAATTTCAGGGATTAACTCCTAGAGATACGGCAATGAATGTAGCATTGCCAGAAGTGGATGGACGCATTATCACTCGTGCGGTTTCATTTAAGGCGGTACAAATCTGGAATCCGCTGCTGGAAACGGATGTAGTGGTTTATGAATCGGTGCGCGATCGCATTAATTTTGTCGCTGAGTTAGCGGCGAATTGGGTGAAATTGCGCCAAACCCCCCCATCACAACGGCGTATTGCCCTCATCTTAGCCAATTATCCTAACCGAGATGGACGCCTCGCCAATGGTGTGGGGCTCGATACGCCGGCAAGCTGTGTGGAAATTCTTCAGGCGTTGCAAGGGGCGGGGTATCAGGTAGACGATAGTCCAGAAACAGGGGATGAACTAATTCAACGCTTAACTACGGGGGTAACAAATGATCCCGAAGGATGGGAATTACGTCCGGTTCAACAGGGGTTATCTGAACAAGATTATCGAGATTATTTTGATACGTTACCATTAACGGTACAGCAAGGCATCTGTAACCGTTGGGATCAAGAAACTCAAAACCAGATTCCAGATGAGCGAAGCGAAGAGTCAAAACTCAGTCAGGGCGGGTTTTGGATGAACGTTATTATCAATAGCGACAAGGAAGTTCCTAAACCCGCCCCTACACAATCAACAATCAACACTCAACACTCAACAATTCCCATTCCAGGAATCCAATTGGGTAATATTTTTGTCGGAATTCAACCGTCGCGGGGTTATGATAGTGACCCAGCTTTAAATTATCACGCGCCGGATTTAGAACCAACACCCGCTTATTTAGCCTTTTATTATTGGCTGCGACAGAAATTGGGGGCGCATGCGGTAGTACATGTGGGAAAACATGGAAATTTGGAATGGTTACCGGGGAAAAGTTTGGCACTCTCTGAAACCTGTTATCCAGAAGTCGCCTTAGGGACAATGCCCCATTTCTATCCGTTTATTGTCAATGATCCGGGGGAAGGCTCGCAAGCCAAACGGCGATCGCAGGCTGTGATTATTGACCACCTGACGCCACCGATGACTCGCGCTGAACTCTATGGTTCTTTGCAACAGCTTGAAGGGTTAGTGGATGAATATTACGAAGCGCAAAGCTTAGATCCCTCTCGCTTACCGATGATCCGCGATCGCATTACTCAATTGGTTATCCAAGAAAACCTGCACCAGGATTTGGGATTTGAGGATGGGGAAGCAGGGGCTGTAGGGGCGGGTTTTACCGATAACATTGTGTCGATGTCAGATAGCTTGACTAAACCCGCCCTTCTAGGGAAAGCTGGGGAAGCGAATCTTTTAACTCAAATCGATAGCTACCTGTGTGAATTAAAAGAAGCTCAAATTCGGGATGGGTTGCATATATTAGGACAGTGTCCCCAGGGACGACTATTGCGAGACTTAATTGTGGCAATTGCCCGTCATCCGGGGAGGGGGCGCTTAGGGTTAACTCGTGCGATCGCCCAAGACTGGGGATGGGACTTTGATCCCCTGATTCGGGAGGGTGACAATAACAGAGACGCGATCGCACAATTAGAAGCCCAAGCTGCTGAATTGGTGGAATCCCTGATCTCAAAGGCACAAGGGTTGGAGAAGTCAACACTTAGTCAGGGCGGGTTTTGTACAAATGTTACTCTCAATAGCGACAAGAATGTTCCTAAACCCGCCCCTACAGACGCGCCATGGCGCGTCTCTACACTTAATGCCCGAATCGGACAACGAACGCAACAGGAATTAGACTGGATTCGCGATCGCCTTTTACCCGCCTTAACCCAAACATCCCAAGAACTCACTAATCTGTTGCAGGGATTAGATGGGCGCTATGTCGAGAGTGGGGCGGCGGGTGCGCCAACGAGGGGACGCCCGGAGGTATTACCCACAGGGCGCAATTTTTACTCCGTTGATATCCGGGCGATTCCTACCGAAACGGCGTGGGATGTGGGACGAAAGGCGGCGGAAGCGGTGGTTGAACGCTATACCCAGGATAATGGGGAGTATCCCAAAACACTGGCATTATCCGTATGGGGAACGTCAGCGATGAGAACCGGGGGCGATGATATGGCTCAGGCGCTGGCGTTGTTGGGTGTGCAACCGATTTGGGATCGTCCGTCACGTCGGGTTGTGGATTTTGAAATTCTTCCCCTGTCTGTGTTAGGGCGTCCGCGTGTGGATGTGACGCTGCGGATATCGGGCTTTTTTCGCGATGCTTTTCCCAATTTAATTGATTTATTTTACAGTGCCGTGGTCGCTGTTGCCGCATTGGATGAATCCCCGGAGGACAATCCCTTGGCGGCGCAAGTGAAACAGGAGACAGAGTTTTGGTGTCAGGCGGGATTGAGTGAAGAACAAGCCCAGGCGCGATCGCGCTATCGGATATTTGGCTCGAAACCGGGGGCGTATGGTGCAGGGTTACAGGGATTGATTGAGGCGCAAAACTGGCGTGATGAACAAGATTTGGCGCGGGCGTATATGAATTGGAGTAGTTATGCTTACTGTGGTACGTCTTCCCAAAATCAGGAGGGGGTTGCAGCACCAGAAGCCTTTGCACAACGCCTGAAGCAATTGCAAGTTGTTTTACATAATCAGGATAATCGGGAACACGATTTACTCGATTCTGATGATTATTATCAGTTTCAAGGGGGATTAACTGCATCGGTACGGGCGCTGACGGGTAAGAATCCGCAAACCTATTTTGGCGATAATTCGATTCCTGAAAATCCCCAGGTGCGACGGCTACAGGAAGAAATTGCCCGCGTTTACCGTTCCCGTGTGGTGAATCCCAAATGGATTGAAGGGGTAATGCGCCACGGATATAAGGGCGCGTTTGAAATGGCGGCGACTGTGGATTATTTGTTTGCTTATGATGCGACAGCCAATTGTGTGGCAGATTATATGTATCAAGGGGTGACGGAGGCTTATCTGTTGGATGATAAGGTACAAGAGTTTATCCAGCAAAAGAACCCCTGGGCGATGCGGGATATGGCAGAACGGTTACTAGAGGCGCATCAGCGATCGTTGTGGCAATCCGCTAAACCTGAGATACTGGAGCAATTAAGAGCGATCACCCTGCAAGCAGAAGCCGTGATTGAAGGTTTAACTTGAGTGACTGACTTTTGAGTGATTTTTGAGTGATGATGAGACAATACGCCCATTCTAAAACATACGTTTCTTTCTCCAGAAGTAGCTGATGTGACACTTCAATGGGTGGAATGCGGATTGACAACAGTCTCAGCTTACGGGGTTAGGATGTATCCAGGATTAGAAAACTCAATTGCTGAGGCGTTGCTGAATGGACTGAATCACAGCAGCGTCTTTTTGTTTCTAATTTCACTTGAAGAGTTGTCTTTTTTGCCCAATCTATCGGTGTGACCGGAATTAGTGGGTCTCAAGCCCCGTCCTGGAAGGACGGCTTTTTTATGTCCTTTATCCAATCTCGAACCACCTCTGAAATCATCCTATCCGTCTGCAATGCATATTGTTTAAGTGTCTCAAACTCTCTATTTGAAAGCCTTACCCTTAGTATCTTTTCCCTTGGCATTGTGGTATTTATTGTGCTACAGTATAAAGGTAGTCTAGCACAGGCAAAAATTCGTGAGTATTGCCAATCGAGTAATCGATACTTATCACGTAAAGTGATGCTAGTACGTGAGGC
>NZ_JAVJZI010000003.1:0-17352 GCF_040223135.1 Coleofasciculus sp. G3-WIS-01 | reverse complement strand
AGGGAGAGTTGTAGGTTGGGTTGACGCAGGAAACCCAACAAGATTAAGGGCTCGCATCCCTGACTACGAACCTGAATCAGGGCGGGTTTTGTTGTTGGGTTATCGGTGGGGAGGGCGGGTTTTGTTGTTGGGTTATCGGTGGGGAGGGCGGGTTTTGTTGTTGGGTTATCGGTGGGGAGGGCGGGTTTTGTTGTTCAGTTATCGGTGGGGAGGGCGGGTTTTGTTGTTCAGTTATCGGTAACTAGCTGAATTGATTCCCTAAACCCGCCCCTACAATTGTCCCTAAACCCGCCCCTACAATTGTCCCTAAACCCGCCCCTACAATTGTCCCTAAACCCGCCCCTAAAATTGTCCCTAAACCCGCCCCTACAGTTAGACAGATGTGCCATATTCGTCTCTAATGTTATGACTAGAATTGTATTAAAGCTTTTGTCGCTCAAAAAATTATAAGATTATAAAATGGAAAACAGCAACAATTTTACCTTAATCCCCGACGCAGACGCCGTGATGATTCCTCAAGCCCCAGAGGGATTTAAATCTGGCTTTGTGGGTATTATTGGACGCCCGAATGTGGGTAAATCGACGTTAATGAATGAATTGGTGGGACAGAAAATTGCCATCACGTCACCCATCGCCCAAACCACCCGCAACCGCTTACAGGGTATTCTTACCACAGAAAATGCCCAAATGATTTTTGTGGATACGCCAGGAATCCACAAGCCTCATCATCAATTGGGGAAAGTGTTGGTACAAAATGCTAAGATTGCGATTGAAGCGGTGGATGTGGTGCTGTTTGTGGTGGATGGAGCGACACCAGCAGGAGGAGGCGATCGCTACATTAGTAATCTACTCACTCAAACCTCAACACCTGTAATTCTAGGTATTAACAAATCGGATTTACAATCGCCAGGGAAAGACTTAGATGAAGGGTATCATCAACTGGCAGATCCCCACAATTGGCAGGTGATAAAGTTCTCTGCCCTGACGGGTGACGGGTTGGCATCCTTGCAGGAACAGTTAATTGATCGGCTAGAACCAGGTCCTTATTATTATCCGCCGAATTTAGTCACTGATCAACCCGAACGTTTTATTATGGGAGAATTAATTCGAGAGCAAATTCTGCTGTTGACTCGCCAGGAAGTTCCCCATTCCGTTGCGATTACGATTGATGTCGTTGAAGAAGAACCTAAAATTACCCGCATCCTCGCCACGATTCACGTTGAACGGGAGTCGCAAAAAGGAATTTTAATTGGAAAAAAGGGCAGTATGCTGAAAAACATTGGTTCGGAGGCGCGTCAGCAAATCCAAAAGTTAATTGCGGGTAAAGTTTATCTAGAATTATTTGTCAAAGTGCAACCTAAATGGCGACAATCTCGTCTGAGATTAGCAGAGTTGGGGTATCGGTTGGAGGAATAGTTATTCGTTTATGTCATTTGTCAAGGAACAGGGAACTCTTACCAGGGAACAGGTAGAGTTTTGAGTTATAGCTGTCGTCATCAAGTTTAAGCTAGAATTAGTATCACAAAGGTTGATAGACGTCAACTCCAGAGCGGTAAATTCACCTGTTCTGAAGCAGGATAACTTTTCTAACTCTTATGGGTTCAGGGTAAGGCGGGAATGGTTTCAGACTCGGCATTCTGCAACAGTATCTTAAGGAGAGCGATCGCGATGAAATTTACAATTGTTATACTGACTACAGTTGTGACCACAATTGGCATAGCGGGTCAAGCAATGGCTCAAGCTAGAACGCCGGCTCAAGAATTTTTCGAGCAGGGATGGCAGCAATTAGAGCGAGAAATTCGCACTCTCCAGGATGAAAATCCGGAAGCGGAGGAGAACCTGCAACGACAATCGGGAGGGAAGCCGATACTGGATGTGAATCCAACGGCTGAGAGTGAACCTCGCCCAGAGATTGAGGGTATTGAGCAACCTAATTCTCAGGTAGATGAGACGCCTGTTAACTAGAGTTATGTATTCATGTAGAGAGGTAGTATGTTACGTCTCTACATGCTTAAGGCGTACCACCTAATTTCGCTGCCAATTCTCCTTTAATCCGATTGAGAATAGAGGTTTCATCCAACGACGCCAGAATGCGACTAACTACAGTTTTAGGTGCATCTTCTCCCCAAGAGGCACCATTGGCTAAATAAACTTTTGTCACTTGTCCAATTGCATAAGTAGAAACACCCGCGACACCCGCCTGAGTCATGGCGACAGACAGATAAGGCGCTAAGGTAACACCACCTGTAGCGGGTGCAGATAGCCCTAGCAATCCCTTAATACTACTTAATCCCAATGTCGCTAACAGTTCACTCGCACCAATTCCCCCCATACTCAAGGCGATTTTCTGAAGCAATCCCACAGCACCTTGCTGGGTCATGGAGATACCGTAGAGGCGAGATAATGCTAGAATCATCACCACGTCTACAACCGTTGCTGTGAGTAGATCCAGAACCGTAACTGGATTGAGTGCGATCGCGACGGCTTTGGTCATCACAGCTTTCCAGATCATCTGATTGGCACTTTCTTCCCGAATCTCCATTTTCCGTTGCACCAGTTGTTCATTCACCTCACCCGCGTACATCATCGAATTTAAGGCGACTAAGGATTTACCTTCCCGGTGCAAAATTTCTAGTATTTTTAGCTTTAATTCTTCAATCTGAGGGGTTCCCAGACGCCGTTGAATCGCGCGGCTACCATCAGCACGACGTACAGCTACCGCTTCTAAAGGTGCAGCCGCCACCCGGACAATCTCGGCGGGGGAGAGCAACTGTTTCACCCGTTCATCACGTATTTTACGATAAATCACGTCTCGATCGGCTTCGGGATATTGGTCAATTTTATTAAAGACAAGTAGCATTGGCTTACCGCTATCTCGTAATTGAGACAGGGCTTCATATTCGACTTTGGTAATATCCCCAGCGATAATAAATAGAATCAGATCTGCTTGTCTGGCAACAGTTACCGCTAACGCCTCACGGGTTTCCCCATTGACTTCATCAATCCCTGGCGTATCAATAAACTGGATTTGGGATTCCCCAATACTAGGTAACGCCACCCGCAGGATTTCGTGAGCACTGTTTGCCAAGGTTTCCTGACTTAACTGCCAATTGGCGGTTTGAGCATTCTGAGTCACCCCATGTAGCGCCCCAGTTTCAAACACAGGTTGTCCTAATAACGCATTCAGTACCGAGGATTTACCCCGTCCTACCATACCAAAGGCAGCGATTTGCACACAACTATGTTCGAGTTTGTCCAAGAGATTAGCTAAATCCCCAATTTCCGACTCTAACCCCGCTTGTTCTTGGGGAGTTAAATCAAGATTGCGAACTAACTCACGCAAGGAGTCTTGGGCGCGTTTGTAGTGGAGTTCCCCCTGAACCGCGTCAACACTCCACATCGCCCAATCCCAGTCTTGGTTGGAACCGGGAGAATTGTTCGTCAAAATCATAATGCATCCTCCCCAACAGGAAACCCCGCGTCCCCAGAACGGGGAGGAATGCTCACGTTTCGCTTATGTTCGCCCATTTTTTCCTTTATTGTTTATTTTCTTGTCGTAAAATTGTACTAACACCCCTGGTGGAGACACCCCGCCAAAAGCGGACAGCACCAGGACGGTAAGTAACCAGAAAGTTGGATATCTAACTGACTGGCTAGGCGGCGTTTGACGGTCGCAGCGGGAACGAATACGTTCTGTCGGCAGAATCCCTCGTACTTTAGTCTAGGGACTGTCAAACCTCCTGCGCTAGGGTTGAGTTTACCTCGATCCTAGCGTCCTTGGCTCTATGATAGATGTAATCTAGCTAGAGGAGAGACAAAGTTGGAGTTATTATGAGTGAGTCACAAAGCATCGAAAAACGAAGCAGCTAGAAAAGCTTCTTGGAAATGCGATGAATCTTCTCCAATTCAAAATTAACTTTTTAGACTTTAAAACACTCTACATAGTATTGATGTTAACCAACGATAGGATTGCTCAATCTGAGCTTCAGCAATCGGGGTAATTTCAACCTGAAATGCCATAGTTTTGCTGAATGTCTTGGATAAAATCTCCAATAGGGCGAGTTTTTCCGGCATCAACTTCAGCCAAACCTTGCTGGATACCTGCAATTGTTTCTAATTGATCAATCAATTGGCGCAGTTGTTCAGGATTGATTTTTCCGGCTTCCAAAAAAGTAACCAAAACTTGGGCGCGATCGCTCACATCTGGTGGGAGTTCAGCTAGCTTAATTTGTCCGTTCTGATAAACGCCTTCAACTGTTCTTAGCATAGATAGCTTTATGGGTAATGACTCTTTCAATTTTACAACACAGCTATGGTTAAATCCTTGGGGATTTATCAGGGGGATGAAATAGCTGCATTGCATTTAGCCAGACGGCTTGAGTCGGCTACACTCTCGTATACTTTCTCAAGTCAGCGCCCAAGGTGGATCATCGGGTTCAACGTCTGTATAGCGAAATCGCGTGATTACTAACAAAATTCCCTCTTTAGCCATCAAAGATGCGATCGCATCCCCCATCCGGCAAATTTTCTATCATGTTAGTAACCGCTTATAATCGAAAACGCTATGACAGCCATCACCTTAAATTTACGTCCCACCCTCACCCTTACCGATGAACAGTTTGAGCAGATTTGCTGCGCCAATCGAGACTTAAAATTGGAAAGAACTGCACAGGGAGAATTAGTCGTTATGGCATTAACTGGTGGTGATACCGGAAGACGAAATTTACGCTTGACGGGTCAACTGTGGCTCTGGAATCAACAAAGTGGTTTAGGTGAAGGGTTCGACTCGTCTACAGGTTTTCGCTTACCTAATGGTGCTATTCGCTCTCCTGATGCGGCTTGGGTACGATTAGATCGTTGGCAAGCTTTAACCCCAGAACAACGGAAAAAGTTTGTCCCCCTGTGTCCGGATTTTTTAGTAGAGTTACGTTCTTTGAGCGACGAATTAGAAGATATTCAGGTAAAAATGCAAGAGTATCTGGCAAATGGTTTACTATTGGGTTGGTTAATTGATCCCCAGATGCAAAATGTAGAAATTTATCGCCCTAATCAAGCTGTAGAAACTCTTAATCAGCCGACGACATTATCAGGAGAATCAATTCTGCCTGAATTTGTCTTGGATTTGACCGGAATTTTATCTGATTGAAATAGTAAGTCGAATGACACTGGCTGGTATGCTGGTGGGCAATGCCCACCCTACAGTATATTAAGGGTTTCGCTATTAAGTCGGCTTACCTCTACTGTCTTGATCGCCTATATTCAATCCGAAGCTGTTGTACAGAAGGGTTCTCTGCTTCAATAAAGCTATCCCGATGAACTTCCTCTAATCCTAACTCCTGAAATTGGGCAAGTTCCCTGTCAGAAAGCGCCCAAGGCGGACCATCGGGTTCAGCATCTGTCTGGCGAAATCGGGTGATTACTAATAGAGTTCCTCCCTTAGCTACTAAAGACGCGATCGCATCAATCACAGTTGCTCGTACATTTAACGGTAACGCTTGGATATTCCGACATTCTAATACCAAGTCAAACTGATGACGCCAAGCCGGATCTAAGGCGAACAAATCAGCCACAACGTAGGTAACCGGGGAGTTGGGGAATCGTTGCTGACACCATGCGATCGCAGTTGGGGAAATATCAAAGGCTGTCACGTTGAAACCTAATCTAGCCAATGCTTCTGCATCATCGCCTAATCCGCAGCCAATGACTAAAGCTGAGGGATTATTTCCTTTTGGCTTATTTTGATCTAGCCAATCTTGGAAATAGGGATGGGTTTGCAAACGCGCCCACGGTACTTGTTGGGGATCACCATTTGCTTGGGAATAAAGAATTTCAAACCATCCTGATGGATCAGATTTTTCTAGAGCTTGTGTTGCTAAAAAATCCACCTTCTGTCGTAGCTGTTTTGGTTGTTGTTCAAACATCTTTTTCTAATATAAAGACTTCTTGGATTTTCTCAGATTTATGGTGATAAGCAAACCTTATTACAGGCTTAAACGAACACCCATTGGTCATCAACCTGGGGGTGCCACGGTTCGTAGCATGATATCCTCGATCCAGTCTGTCCCCACCCAACCCGTTGCATCACCACTGGCGAAACCAATACACCAACGAACTCCCCCATCTGCCCTAATTTGGTCAGATAATGCCATCATTACTCCAGGGACGCAATGTGAAAATTTTATCCTAAAGTGAAAGTAGCCGATTATGGGAATAGTTATCAATCATTCGTCTCCTTGTACTCAACCCTGGAAGAGAAATATCAACGTTTGCGCAAAGAACTGATTGGTGGTGGACTTGCCCTCTTGGGAGTCGCTCTAATTGGTACGTTATGGTACAAACTGGTGGAGGGGTGGTCATGGTCGGATGCTGCCTACATGACGATCATTACTCTGGCGACGGTTGGCTATGGAGAGACAAATCCTCTGGGCGATCGCGGACGCCTGTTTACTATTTCCCTGATTTTAATGGGTCTTGTCGCCATTGGTTATATTGTCAATCGCTTTACAGAAGCCCTAATTCAAGGCTACTTTCAACAAGGAATTCGACTGAGGCAAAGACGACGCTTGATTGATACCTTAGATAACCACTACATCCTCTGCGGCTTTGGACGTACAGGGCGTCAGATTGCCCTAGAATTTAAGGCTGAGGGGATTGAGTTTGTCACGATCGACTCTCAAGTTGATCAGGTAGAGGAGGCGCGGGAGTTGGGTTATATTGTTGCCCAAGGGGATGCGACTTTAGATAGTACCCTGCAGGCGGTGGGTATCGAAAAGGCGATTTGTTTAGTCGCCGCGTTACCGTCTGATGCCGAAAATCTCTATACCATCCTCTCCGCCAAAACCCTCAACCCAAAAATTCGGGCGATCGCGCGGGCAAGTTCTGAAGAAGCCCTGAAAAAGCTTCAGCGTGCGGGTGCAGATGCTGTTGTATCCCCCTACATCACCGGGGGTAAGCGCATGGCATCGGCTGCCCTAAGACCCCAAGTGATGGACTTTGTGGATGGGATTCTCACTGGGGCTGATCGTTCGTTTTACATGGAAGAGTTTCTGATTGACGCCGAAACCTGTCCCTTTATCGGAAAAACGCTGCGGGAAGCCAATTTGCGATCGCAAACTGGGGCATTAGTTTTGGCAATTCGCCGCGCTGATGGCAATCTGATTGCTGGACCTAATGGTGAAACCCCGCTACTATCTGGAGATGTACTCATCTGCATGGGAACAGCCGAACAAATTCGCCTACTCAATCGCATCCTCAGTCCCCTACGTTCTCACTGGCTACGACAACCTAAGCATAGTTGATTGAATCGGGAATAAGGAACAGTTTTCATAACTTCAACTCCTCAAGTTGAGTTTGTCTGTTATAAACTGTATTCGTTTTGATCCTATCTAGGCTTAGGTAGGGAATTTTATTAAATTTCAACTATCATCAAAATTAGGGTTTTAATTGTAATCTGAATGTCTGTAACTTTTAACGCGATCGCACCGATAATTACCCTCCAGATAGAGAGTTGATCGGGATCAAACTTTTGTTGGCGCTTTCACCTGATAATGTATTCAAAATAACGTCACTGGCGACAGCTTTCACAACATTGATACTGACAGAATTACCTAACTGATAGTACGCTTTATCATCATTAAAATGCAAAATAAAATCATCGGCAAATCCCTGGAGACGTGCGGCTTCTCGCGGTGTGATTCTCCGGACTCGATGATTGTGATAAATTCCTAATCGATTGGCATCGCTAGCCACCAACGTGACTGATATTTTACGGGGATCTAAAAATTTATAAACCTCAAAAGAGAAGTTCCCCGATACAGGCTTGTATTTGCAATCAACAACTTGTAAATATTTTTTGGCTACGAGTGAGTCAAGAATCTGGTCAAGATTTGGATGCTCAAAAAAGCTGGCGATTTGCTCTCGACTAAGCAATTTACCATCTTGATGACGACCAAATACTTTATTCCGACGCTTTAAAATAAAACGGTTCATTAACTCAATTTCTTCCGGACTACATTTTCCCCGTAAACCCAGTTCCCATGAGTGCAGAGAATTTCCCCCTCGATAATCAATGAGTCGCTGACCATGCAATTGAATTAAATTGTTGTTTAACCGGGTTTTTAGGGCTTCAACAAACTCAGGCGAACAATCATATTTAGAATCAGGATTATCTTCTAATATATCAGCCACAGCAACAGGTTTATGTAATGGATTAAATAAAGATAGCTGCTGACAATTATAAGAATGGGAATCGGGCGAACCCACATCAGAAATCAACTCGAACTTTGGTGAAGCTCCTAAAATACCGACCATATACAGGCGAACCCGGTTTTGTGGTAATCCAAAATTAGAACTGTTTAATAGAAATGTATCGAAGCTATATCCTCGATTTTTAATTTCATGCTTGATTGTTGCTAAAGTTTTACCCTGATCATGACTATAAAGACCGCGAACATTTTCAAATATTAAGGCTTGAGGTTTACAGGTATCTATTAATCTCAATATTTCAAAAAACAATGTTCCTCTCGTGTCTCCAAATCCTGCCTTCTTCCCCGCGTAGGAAAAAGACTGACAAGGAAAACCTGCCAATAAAAAGTCGTGGGGCGGTAATTGGTTAATTGCCCGGATATCTCCTAAGATCTCATGGTTAAAATTATTTTGGTAAACCCATTGACAATCTGCACTGATTTCACTCGCTAAAACACATTCAGTTTTGCAGTTTAAGGAATCAGCAGCTTGTTCAAAGCCTAGGCGCATCCCACCTATGCCTGCAAATAAATCAATAAACCGGATTTTGATCATACTCAATCTAGATAATTGTAATCATTATTTTTGGGAAACTTGCTGATAATTTGCTTGATTTAAAAAACTACTAAAAAACAATAAAAAATAATTTTGTGATGCTTCTCCTTCTCCCTCCCCCCTTTCAAAGGGGGGCTGGGGGGGGATGGAGAAGAGGTTAGGGGATGAGGGTGAAGCAGTTTTCTTCCAGAGAGGACACACCTCAAAGGTTTGCCCGTATTGATTTTCAGCTTAAGCCAGATTCCTTACAATTCAATCGATGTCCGTATTTTTTTATCCTATAATCAAGAAAGTCAGTTTAGGGGATGACACCGACTCTTCATCTAGCAATTAGGCATCACAGAAGACCATTTCTTCACGCTGCAGACGATAAAATCCGGTTGATCGCCCCTAAAATTGATCAACTCAATTTTGTATTCTATCCAGGGATGTTTTATTATTTAGGTTGGAAATGATTCACCCCTATACGGCTCCAAGTCCATGCCCATCAACCCTTAACTTCTGACCCATTCCACTAGGGTAAAACTTTGAGCTATGAAGGTTGAGTGGGTTTCTGTTTTGACGAGCCGAAAGGACACTATTAAAAACTTCTAGATAAAAGCCAGAGCAAAAACCAACCGGGAAAAACGATGTCCAACCCACAATTATCGATCGCGCAACATTATCACGAGCGTACCAAATACGATCCGGAGACGATCGCGTCCAAAAATAAGCGACTAGACTGGGACAATCAACCAATACCCTTTAAAGAGTATAAACTGGGGACGAATATTGACCTGAAGCCCTATCTCAAAGAAGATCCCCAAGGGTTTACCCAGGAACCGGGGAAACGTTGGTGGCGGTTGTCACGGTTGCTCTTGTGCAGCTATGGCTTAACCGCTAAGATGGAAACGATGATTGGACCTCCCGTTTATTTAAGGGCGGCGCCGTCGGCGGGGGGATTGTATCCGGCGGAAGTCTATTTAATTTCTCGGGGTACTTCTATCTTACCGCCAGGACTCTATAACTATCAGTGTCCGAACCATTCTCTGGTGCATTTTTGGGATAGCGAGGTTTGGTTGGCGCTACAAGACGCCTGTTTCCAGCATCCTAGCTTAGAGACAACGGAACTGGCGATAATCACCACAGCTATATTTTATCGTTCGGCTTGGCGCTATGAAGACCGCGCCTATCGCCGGATATTTCTGGATACGGGTCATTTGTTGGGTAATATTGAACTAGCTGGTGCGTTAACGGGGTATCGCCCCTATCTGATTGGTGGCTTTGTCGATCAAAAGGTGAATGATCTGCTTTATCTTAACCCGGAACAAGAGGGCGCGATCGCAGTTGTTCCCCTCGCCGATCAACTCCAGGGACAAAATAGCCTCTCTCAACCCACTGTCTTACCGTCAGCGACACAGTTTGACTATCCCAAACTTCCTGATGGGGAGTTGCTAGCTTACCTACACCAAGCAACGCAAATTGAACCGACGGATAAGGAAAAAATTGAATCGCCATCATCCGATGACTCAGAGTCGGAAAACTTAGGTGAAGACAAGTATAATTTTCCCTTCTGCACCAAAGTCTCCACCGCTACACCACCGATTCAATGGGGAAGTATTACCAGGGAAGGATATGCGCCTCAAGCTTTAGAAAATACGATTCTCAAACGGCGCTCAACTCGCGCTTATAATGGTGCAACCCTCACCTTAGATGAACTTAAATTGCTGCTTGATTTTACCTACCAACCTCAACAGTACAGCCAGCAAGGATTTGAGAGTTATCCTGATTATTTTGATCTTAGCTTAATTGAAACCTTTGTGGCAATTTCTGGGGTAACAGGTTTAGAGGAAGGCTGCTATTATTATGCACCGAAAGCCCAAGAATTAAGGCAAATTCGCTTTAAGAACTTCCGCCGGGAATTACACTATTTGTGCTTGGGACAAGAGTTAGGGCGGGATGCGAGTGTGGTTCTCTTTCACACAGCCGACTTGCAGGAAGCTGTGGGGAAGTATGGCGATCGCGCTTATCGTTACCTGCATCTGGATGCGGGACACCTGGGACAACGGCTCAATTTAGCGGCGATTTATTTACAATTGGGTGTAAGTGGTATTGGTGGGTTCTTTGATGATCAAGTGAATGAAGTTTTAGGGATTCCTCCTGATGAGGCGGTTCTTTATATTACTACCCTGGGGCGTCCGAGAAGTTAATGGTTATTTGTCATTTGTCATTTGTCACATTTACTAGGAGATTGTATGCCATTATACGCTGAGTTACACCGTCATCTGGGGGGTTCAGTGGTTCCTCGGATTCTCTGGCGATATTTTCAACGCCAAAGTGATCCGTTAACCCAGAAATTTGCTGACTATGAGGAGTTTGAGGAATTTTACACGCGATCGCGCAATACATTGGATGAGTATTTGGAACTGCACACGTTGGTGGAACATGTCCAAACAGCGCCAAGCTTACCCTATTTTATCTATCGCTTAATTCGCGGCGCGTATATCTTTGAGAATTTAGCCTATTTAGAACTTCGCTATACGCCTTATTTACGCACGCCGGAACAGTTAAGTCAATCGGAACGGATTGATCAGATGGCGCAGATTGTGGAGATTGTCGGAAAAGCTAGTCAGGTAAATGATTATCCGATGGTGACGAGTCAGATTCTCTGTATGCATTCACGGCTTCCCTATGGGGTGAATAAGGCAATTGTTGATCTAGCCGCCCAAAGGAAGGACTATGTATGTGGGGTGGATTTGGCGGGAGGAGATGCTCATTATGGTGAACGATTAGAGGAATTTGTGGGACTCTATCAGTATGCGCGATCGCTCGGTCTTAATACAACCGGTCATCTCTACGAAACCACCGACGGTTGTTATCCAGAACTCTTGCCATATTTAATGAGAATTGGTCATGGCATTCATATTCCCTTAAAATATCCAGAGTTGTTAAAAGAAGTTGCCCAGCGACAGCAATGTTTAGAAATATGTCCCACAACCTACTTAAAAACAGGAACACTCGATGATATTCATCAACTGAAAGTGGTCTTTGATTCCTGTTTTGATGCGGGGGTTGATATTGCTATTTGCACCGATAACGCGGGATTAAATAATGTGCGCTTACCCTTTGAGTACGAAAACCTATTAACCCAAGATGTGATTGATTTTGAGCAAATGCAAGCCTGTCAAGATGCCGCCTTTCGCCACGCCTTTGCTTGGCCCCATAAACAGCATCCCGCCTCTCTATTAACCGGATTGCTGGAAAATTCTAGAGACGAGGTTGTTGCCGCCAATGGTACACCCAGAACCAAAAATTAGGGGCAGAACCGCTGGCATCAATAATTGTGTCCACCTACTTACCGTCCACCTTATCTTTTTTCAGGGTTTAACCTTGGGGTAAGCATCTTTAATATGTGCCATCACTTCTTGATAAATTTCGCTACTCACGCGACTAAAAAAATTAGCTAAAATATCTTTAACCGCAAACCAGATGATAAACGTCGCCCCCCCTAATGTGACCCAAATTCCGGTTAAATCAACGCCAAAGGATTGCATAACGAAAACACTACCCAGTATGAAAATCACAAACGGGACAACGCCTTCTAAGAGAGGGAACAGGACATTATCCCACATTGCTTCAGTTTGTCGGGCATAATCTTTGAGGTAGTAGATGAAAACTTGAATGAATAACTGGATTAACCAATAACTGACTGCCACAATAATAATCGCCGTCAGCAGACGTTCAAACCAGCTAGGGGTATCTCCAGCATCTAAATCCGCAAAGGCAACCTTCAAACTGACCAGAATGAAAATCGTCAGAATGGGATAAGCGGAGACATTCAGGGTGACTAGGGCAATATCGCTCTCAAACTTCCGAAAAATGGAGCGTAGCCCATAAAATAATAAGATGTAGAGCAGACAAGCTCCTAGGGAAGCGATCGCGAGCTTCCCCAGAATCAAACCAACTGTCCGTAAGGGAATGACCGTGAGCGCGGTTAACATGATCAGCTTGTTGATTGGTGATTGTTGATGGCTACATAGCTGGCTCAAAGGAGCAGAAGTATCCTATAGCTGGCTTAGCTGGCTCAAAGGAGTAGGAGTACCATGAACATGATATGATGAGTAGCCCAACTGGATGCCAGTTGGAGAAGCGGCTACCGATGGGTTTGATGATCCCCCTTTCGGATAAGATGAGAAAATGCAAACGAACCAATTGATCACGTTCTAGCAACTCGGTTGAGGTATAGAGTAGATGAACCAAGCAATTTTCGATAGAGTCAAAAAAATAGTTACGGAACAATTGGAAGTTGAACCCGATGACGTAAAGCCTAACGCCAACTTTGCCAATGATCTCAACGCCGACTCCCTGGACGTGGTGGAATTGGTCATGGCTTTGGAGGAAGAGTTCGATATCGAGATTCCAGACGAAGCCGCCGAAAATATTGCCACAGTCAAAGCGGCGGTAGACTATATCAGCGAAAAAACAGAAGCGGCGGCGTAATTAGCGGTTGTCTTTTTGAAAAAAGTTCTGCGTTCTCGGGCAGTTGCCCGGTTTTATTGGCATCATGACAAACATTGAACTCAAGCGCGTTGTTGTTACAGGATTGGGCGCGATCACTCCCATCGGTAATACTGTGGCAGAGTATTGGGATGGACTCTTGAGTGGGCGTAATGGGATTAGTACAATTACCCGATTTGACCCCTCCCGCCATGCCTGTCGTATTGCTGGCGAAGTCAAGGGATTTAATCCCCATGACTATATGGATCGCAAAGAAGCCAAGCGGATGGATCGCTTTGCCCAATTTGGAGTCGCGGCTAGCAAACAAGCGATCGCAGATGCGAAGTTTGTCATCAATGAATTGAACGCAGAACAGGTGGGTGTGATCATTGGCACCGGGGTTGGCGGGCTCAAAGTCCTGGAAGACCAACAAGAGGTCTACTTGACTCGTGGTCCCGATCGCTGTAGCCCGTTTATGATTCCGATGATGATTGCCAATATGGCAGCCGGACTCACGGCAATTCATACGGGGGCAAAAGGACCCAATACCTCTACTGTCAGTGCCTGTGCTTCTGGCGCCCATGGGGTGGGGGATGCCTTTCGTTTGATTCAACGGGGTTATGCCCAAGGGATGATTTGTGGGGGAACAGAAGCCGCCGTGACACCTTTATCCGTGGCGGGATTTGCCTCGGCAAAAGCCCTGTCTACCCGCAATGATGACCCCGAACATGCCTGTCGTCCCTTTGATCGCGATCGCGACGGCTTTGTTATGGGTGAAGGTGCGGGTATCCTACTGTTGGAAGAATTGGAACATGCCCTCAGTCGGGGTGCCCATATTTATGCCGAAATGGTCGGCTATGGCATGACCTGTGATGCCTACCACATGACCTCACCCGTACCCGGTGGGGAAGGGGCAATCCGGGCAATGCAGTTGGCACTCAAGGATGCTGGATTGCCGCCAGAAGCCGTTAGCTATATTAATGCCCACGGGACGAGTACACCCGTTAACGATCCCACAGAAACGACGGCGATTAAAAAAGTTTTGGGCGATTATGCCTACAAGATTGCCGTGAGTTCCACCAAATCCATGACAGGTCATCTGTTAGGAGGTTCTGGAGGCATCGAATCCGTGGCATCAGTCTTGGCGGTAGCCCATGACCAAATTCCGCCGACGATTAATTTAGAAAATCCTGATCCAGACTGCGATCTAGATTATGTGCCCAATCAAAGCCGTCAGCAGGTAGTCGATGTGGCGCTATCAAATTCCTTTGGCTTTGGCGGTCATAATGTCACATTGGTGTTCAAGAAGTACAGATCAGCTTAAGGTTCTCAGTGGCGCTGTCTTCGCGATCAAGCGATCGCGATTTCAACGCCTCCATTAATTTGGACAGGTTCCGAAGGGGTACGGCACTGCCGTGCCCCTTCAGGGTTTTTACTCCCTGCCATTGCCTTTGGCGCCACGACAGCATCGGCAATCACCCTACGCGATCGCGCCGTTGTGGTGATTCGGGAATGAGCAACCCCCTACTCCCCCATAT
Source organism: Coleofasciculus sp. G3-WIS-01 (assembly GCF_040223135.1). NCBI lineage: Bacteria > Bacillati > Cyanobacteriota > Cyanophyceae > Coleofasciculales > Coleofasciculaceae > Coleofasciculus > Coleofasciculus sp. G3-WIS-01. The sequence continues at coordinate 2,539 of NZ_JAVJZI010000003.1, read as the reverse complement.
CCTTATCTCTCTATCTCCCTCCTATCAGCGATCTTCGCCACATCCCCCTCTCCCCCATCGTTCTTCAGTTCTCGAAAAAGATATTGTGCGATCGCCTCCTTTAGATATATACTAATGTTTATCATCACAAATCTCTATCCACGGAGGTTTGTGGCACAACTGTCAAGCTCAGGGAGACGTAGATACATGGAAAACTGATGCAAGCTCATGGCTCAAAACGCGCAAGCGCTCAAAGCCATCAAAAAACCGGACACCCGTTTTTCATCTCTCTTCTTTCTGCACTGAACCTTTCTCGACCTCAGCGTGCTAGGTAATGATTTGTCTTCCTATATCTGATACCAAAACACTTGATACCGAACTGTCCATGCATCGTCTCTGCGTGAAAGACAGTCGTAATACACTATTCCCAGGCTTGTTTCCTTAGTCGTATCATTTAGGTATTATTTCCATCACTTTCCTTTCCCGGTAAAAACATTGAGATCTTTGGGGCTTTGTTCTATCGTCTGTAGTCATTGACAACGGGCAATAGAGAGGGTATCCCTAGCTATAACGTGCTGATAAAAAGTACAACAACTGAGTATGGCTATAGTCTTGTTATCGGCTGTAGCCAACAGAATGGGTATGGAAAATTGGCTCAATTCAAATCCGAAAAAAAATTTCCAATCTTCACCATTTTTTCACCTTTAAGGTTCAATATGTTAGGTAAGTCAGATAAAAACTCATGATCGCTATCGCCCATCTAAATGATGTGTGAAAACAAGGAGGCTGAAACACTTATCTAGAAAGGATTGCGATTTTACCACTCTGGTAAAACTGATTTACGACAGACTGGCTTGACTGCCTTTATCGTTAGTTTCCCAGGGTATCGTCAAATCTTCAAGCATCTGAGCATAGCAAACCGAATTAAAAACTCGGAGGTAAAATCTATGGGACACTAGAAACAATCAAATTAAAAAGATTTAATCTAAAAAAGGTTGCCAAAACAATGGATATCGGTTTAAGATAAATCGAGGAGGATTAACAAAAGTTTACAAACCCAGCTTATCTGGTTGTCGTCTATTGTCCTTAGCCCAAATAATGCAGCCGTAGAACGTACCAGGTTCCACGACTGCAAAAGCCAAGGCAGAATATCTCAGGATTAGCCGATTCTGAGAAACCTGCTGAACATAAAGCTAAAGAAATAGACACCTTTAAACCCAACATTAGTTTGTATTTACTATTGAGTACAGGTTGGCTTTTTGCCTTGACCAACCTTGATTGAGGGGCTTTGTATCTTTTCTTGAGATCTATCTTAGCACAACTCATAGATCTCGGAATGTATAAGCCTTGACCATTTTCCCAATAACCTGGCTTTCGCAAGACTCGCGAAGTAAGTCAGTTTGTGACAACATTATTCATTGGATAAGGCGTACTATGGCGACACATACCATCTACCAAGACATTTTCAACGAGCAACTCGGCGCATCTGAATGAACGGATTAAAATCGTCATTGAATATGGCGAAGACTTTAATGGTGACGGTTTAAATGACATTAAAGTCACCTTAAGTGTCGATGATATTTCCAACTCTGGCACTGAGGACATGATCGGCGTTGCCTTTGATATTGGCAATGATAGTCTGATCAGTTCTTTAGGTTTAGATATTAGTAACATCACGACAGATTCAGCAACCCCAACTATTGACTACACGATTGGTCAAAATGTAGTTACTGGTAATTTTGGAGTCATCAATATTTCCGGTGGAGGTGTAGATACCCCTTATGATGCAGCAGTCCAGTTTAATTTAGGAGGTTCTGGTGATGGTATTGTTCAGGAAGCCAGTTTTTTAATTACCTCTTCAACAACCAGTTTAGACACAAATACTGATCCGACTCAAGACTTAGTTCGCCAAATTCTCAACGGTACAGACTGGTATATTCGTCTTCAATCCACTGATGGTGGTTCAGAAAGTGCGAAGACGGGAGGTTTTATCTTAGATATTGGTGATCCCCCTCCTAACCCGGATTCTCCAGCCATTGATATAGAAAAAGAGGTTTCCTTTGATGGTGGTCAAACGTGGTACGATGCAGACACCGCCGCCGAAGCCTTAGACATTGTTGAAGGGACTAACGTTCAGTTTCGGATTATTGCTCGAAATACAGGCGATGTTGAATTAACCAATGTTGTTTTAGATGATAATCTCTATGACCTCAATGGAGCAGATCCTGGAACTACCGTTACTATTGCATCTTTAGGTGTAGGCGATTCTTATACCCATATTTACACGACGACTTGGGAAGCTGGACTACAAACTAATACGGCTACAGCTACCTCTGATCAAGGTGTAACTGATACTGACGATGGGAACTACTTCGGTGCTGACCCCAGCATTTCTATCGATAAAGTCACCAACGGTGCAGATGGTCAAGAAATCCTGGAAGGAACTCCCATAACCTGGACATACAGTGTTAGCAATGCCGGAAACATCGGTCTATCCAACGTCAATGTCAGCGATGACCAAGGTGTAGTTGTCAACTATGTCAGTGGTGATACAGATACC
>NZ_JAVJZI010000291.1:0-33955 GCF_040223135.1 Coleofasciculus sp. G3-WIS-01 | reverse complement strand
ATTTTGCCCAGAAACCGTAGGGGCGCACTGACGTCATTGGTGTCAACTTAAGGTTGAAACCCTTACTTACTTAATAAGAGATCCCCCCTAGCCCCCCTTGGAAAGGGGGGAACCAGAAATTAATCAAAGTCCCCCTTCAGATCCCCCTCCCGTCCCCCTTAAGATCCCCCTTCCGTCCCCCTTATAGATCCCCCTTCCGTCCCCCTTAAAAAGGGGGAAACCAGAGGATGCTTCGCTCTTGTTGCACGGGGAAGCCAGAGGATGCGAGAGCCTTTTTTGCACGGGGGAAGCCAGAGGATGCGAGAGCTTTTGTTCCATGGGGAAGCCGGATTAAATTTTCCCCAATCACCGTTTGTTTTGCGGTTGTTGAATCGGAATCTCAACCACCAACTCAGATCCTTGTTCAAGTGTCGAATTACACCACAGCTTACCGCCATGTTTTTCGACAACAATTTGGTAACTAACCGCCAACCCTAAACCCGTCCCTAAACCCACAGGTTTCGTAGTAAAGAAGGGATCAAAGAGCCGTTTTTTAGTTTGTGGACTCATCCCGATTCCGTTATCTGTGATGCGGATAAAAACATAAGGAGTACCTGGTTCAGAATCATCCCTTTCTCCCCTAGAATTTTCCTCGGCTACATCATCAGCCATGGGAGACTTAACCGAGTCTGTTTGGCTAATACCTGTGCGAATCGTAATTGTTGGAGAAAATAGCCCCATCCCGTCCAAAAACTCTGCCTCAGTTGGAGACGAATAATGACTTGCCTTTTCCTCGATCGCGTCAATCGCATTGGTCAATATATTCATAAAAACTTGATTTAACTGTCCGGGCCAACAATCGATGGGGGGCAAATCTCCATACTCTTTAATCACACAGATTCCGGCTGATCCCGGCTTCTCCTTAAGTCGATATTGCAGAATCATCAAAGCACTCTCAATACCCGAATGAATATCTACTATTTTGCGTCCTGACTCATCTAAACGAGAAAAAGTCCGCAAAGATTGAACAATTTCTCGAATCCGTTCAGCGCCAACCTTCATTGAATATTGAAGTTTAGCAAAATCTGTCAATATAAAGTCCAAATCGATGCTATCGATCCGCTCTTTAAGAATGGCTGGAGGATTAGGATAAGCGGTGCGGTAAAGTTGTACCAGCGCGATGAGATCTTGGTAATATTCTTGGGCATAAATAAGATTGCCATAAATAAAATTAACCGGATTGTTAATTTCGTGAGCAATACCCGCCACAAGCTGACCCAAACTGGACATTTTTTCACTTTGGATCAACTGAGATTGGGTGCGCTGCAAATCGTGGAGAGCTTTTGATAATTGTGCGGCTTGTTTTCGAGCATGTTCTGTGGCTTGACAGCTAGCGGCGTAAAGTTCAGCTTGTTGGATTGCCATGAGCAGTTGAGAGATCACCCCTTCGAGGAGTTCAATTTCGCTATCTATCCAAGGGCGAGTTTCCTGAGTGTGGCTGCAACTAATCACCCCGGTGATTCCGGAAGGGGTTTGTAGGGGGATAAGCAATAGAGACTGATAATCGAGCGATCGCATAAATTCCTGTAATAAGGAATCGCTCACCGTTTCCACGGTATCAATCCGCATCATGTTCAGATGGTATAACTGATGCGTGAGAACTTCATTGGTGTCCGCCCAATAGCAGCCTGTCAAATCGGGAAGCCAAGACTCTCGATCTTCGGTGACAACTTCCCAATAACCGGGTACTTGCTCAGCATGATACCGGATAAACTGACAGCGATCGATTCGCAATAGCTGGCGGATTTCTAGTACAGTTGTTTTCAGAATCGTATCGAGGTCTAAACTGTTGCGGATTTGGGTTGAGAGGCGATTGAGCAAGCCTTCTTGGTGAGCTTTTTCGCGCAAGCGGGCTTCTGAGCGTTGCAGAGCCGATTCAGCCGCTTGACAGGCGCTCATATCTTGAATGACGTGCAAAAAGTACTTCGGATTTCCTTGAGGCGATCGCACTACGGATATAGTGATTTGTACCCAGACAATGCTGCCATTTTGGTGTCGGTAGCGTTTTTGTTGACAGTGACTCTCAAGGGTACCGGCTAAGAGTAACTCCATTATCGCGCGATCGCTTGCCCAGTCATCGGGGTGGGTTAGGTCTTGCCAGGTGCGTGTGAGGACTTGATCACGGCTGTAGCCAACGATGTCACAAAACTTAGGGTTAACCCGAATTATTTTACCATCCGTCGATACGTGTTTGATGCCAACGGCTGCTTGCTCAAAGGTATCACAGAAGCGATCATCACATTCATTTAGCTGTGCCTCAACAGGTTTGGATGGAATGTCCACAACAGAGGTTCTAGCTGTATTAGGTCGGGTGGGGTTGGAATGAAACAAGGGTTTTGAGTTAACGCTAAACCAAGTTAATGTGCCGTCAGGTTTTAAAATGCCTATGATAACATTCGGAGGATGAAAAAGTTTTCGGTTGAGACGGCGGGCGGAGGACACAGCGCTGGAAAAGCCATGTAGAGACGTAGTCGGCTACGTCTTTGTTTGAATTTAGCGCTTGGACTCTGATAACACTTTTTTGTACTTATGTAGATTATTGGTTCAATAATGGTATCTCCTGCTATCCGGTATAATAATACACCTAGTCATAGCAATCGTTAATTAAGAATTTGTCTTCATAATTTCCCCAAGCTCCTATTTTCCCAGGTAAACAAACATTAAGCAATGCTCCAAACTCCTACCAACTGGTCTAACCTGCTGCAACAAATCCTCGACAGACAATCATTATCCCGTGAGCAAGCCTCCCAGTTAATGCAGGGGTGGCTAAATGAGGAGATTCCGCCTGTTTTATCCGGGGCGATTCTGGCGGCGATTCAGGCAAAAGGAGTCTCGGCATCCGAATTGGCAGGAATGGCTCAAGTGTTGCAGGATCAATCCTTACAGCAGGAAACCCTTGACCATAAAACGCCAGTTATTGATACCTGTGGCACAGGTGGCGATGGTGCATCCACCTTTAATATATCGACGGCTGTAGCATTTGTGGCGGCGGCGGCTGGTGTAAGGGTTGCCAAACATGGGAATCGTTCAGCCTCCTCGAAAGTGGGTTCAGCCGATGTTTTAGAGGCTTTGGGCGTCAATTTATCTGCCCCACCAGAAAAAGTCCAGTCCGCATTGGATGAGGTGGGCGTGACTTTTCTTTTTGCCCGGGGATGGCACCCAGCGATGAAAGCGGTAGCCCCGTTGCGACAAACCCTGAAGGTGCGGACGGTATTTAATCTGTTAGGACCTCTAGTCAATCCATTGCGCCCGACAGGTCAAGTGATTGGTGTATTTGATGCCAATGTAGTATCAACGGTTGCCCATGCTTTAGAGCAAATGGGAATTCATCAGGGAATTGTCCTACATGGACGAGAAAAACTGGATGAAGCAGGATTGGCTGACGAAACCGACTTGGCGCTGCTATCTGATGGTGAGGTGCGACTGTCTACGCTGAATCCGCAACAGCTTGGTTTGACTTCAGCACCCACAGGGGCGTTGCGTGGCGGCGATGTGGCGGAAAATGTGGACATTTTAACTAATGTTTTACAAGGGAAAGGAACAGCCGCCCAACAGGATGTGGTGGCGTTAAATACCTCATTAGCGCTGCAAGTGGCTGGGGTTGTGGCGTTGGAAGATCATAAAGCTGGGATTGAACAGGCAAAGGATATCTTGGAAAGTGGGGCGGCTTGGTCGAAATTGGAACAACTTATTCAATTTTTGAAGAATTAGACATTTTTATTCTGTAGGGGAACGGCACTGCCCTACCCTCATCAGTCAACTGGAAGAAGAGAGAGGGAGAGAGTGTCAAATTATGCTACACAAAGTTCAGTGTAAGCGTAAATTGAGGTGTAGCGATCGCGATGAGCCAAATCACGTTCCAGATTGTTAATTATAAAGAATATTCAGCCGCTATTCAAGGGGTGAGAAGCTCGGTTTTTCATATTGAACAAGGTGTTGATCCAAGTTTGGATTTGGATGGTAAAGACGAAACCGCAGACCATATCCTAGCCTATATCGAGAATCAGCCTGTGGGAACCGTCAGGGTGAGATATTTGGATCATCAAACGGCTAAAATTGAACGCCTTGCTGTTTTATCGGATTTCCGAGGACAAGGAATCGGTAAGACATTGATGGAAAAAGCCCTAGAAATTGCTGCAAAAAACCAGATTAATACAGTGGTCATTCACGCTCAAGATTATGTCAAATCTCTTTATCTAAAACTCGGCTTTTTACCAGAGGGAGAGAGATTTGAAGAAGCGGGTATTTCTCATCTGAAGATGATAAAATCACTTAGTTATTAGACTTTAATTTGGTGCTGAAGGCATCCCGGCACCCGTGCTGATCAACAATGAATTATGAAATACCAATTACATCAATGGAAAACGGGGAACCGCAAATATCTAGGTATTCTGGGACTAATTTGGCTAGCCAGCGCTTTGTGCGATCGCCTGTGGTTTGCTCTTGATAATTCTGTCCCTGGTTGGGATCAGGCGGATTACTTGACAGGTTCGTTAAATTATTGGCAAGCGTTGCAGCATCCTGAGTGGTTCTCTGGGGAATGGTGGACGAATTTATGGCAACTTTCGTCTAAAATACCGCCTTTTACTTATATCGCTACGGCTATTATTCAACATGTTTTGGGTCGGGGAACGGATCAAGCTACGCTGGTTCTGTTATTATTTAGTGCTATTCTTATCGGCTCAGTTTATGGTTTAGGTGTCCAACTATTCAACCGTCGGGTTGGATTATGGGCGGCTGGATTAACGGTGCTTTTACCGGGACTCTATCGCTATCGTTTAGAATTCCTTTTGGATTATCCCTTGGCTGCTGTTGTTACCCTCAGTTTCTTTTGTCTCACGGTTTGGCGAACTCAAAGTTTAAAACCTGTAATGGCTAAACCGCAACCCAATTACCAATCCCTACTCTGGGCAATAATTTTTGGTTTGTCTCTGGGATTAGCGCTAATGGTTAAGCAAACAGCGCTGTTTTTTCTATTTATACCAATTATCTGGGTTATCGTGGGGACTATTCGACGGCGAAATTGGGGGCGATTGGCTCAGTTAATCGCTGGATTGTTGGTGTCTGTGTTGATATTTGGTCCCTGGTATCGCATTAATTGGCTAATCATTTTAACCTCTGGGAAACGAGCTACGTTAGATTCCGCGATCGCAGAGGGTGATCCGGCGCTGAATAGTTTGGAGGCTTGGCTTTATTATGGGAGGATTTTACCTTTTTTGGTGTCGTGGGTTTTGTTGCTTGTCCCGATTGTTGGTTTGATTCTTTATTGGCGTAATAAAGATCGAATTTTGGGTACGGAGGATGTTTTTTCAACGCAGAGGGGCGCAGAGGTTAACGCAGAGGGGCGCAGAGGGTTTCAGAAACGATATGGGTTGGGTGGGTTAGGTTGGTCTTTCGGTTGGCTGGCTGTGTTTTTGGTGGGGGGTTATCTGTTGTGTTCTCTGAATGTGAATAAGGATGCTCGGTATATTTTGCCATTGTTACCTGTATTTTCGTTAGTTTTAGCATCGGGTTTGGTTGTATGGCAAGGTGGTTTTGGACAACAGGTTCGCTGGGGGACGGTGGGGTTGGCGTCTGTGTTAATGGTGCTGAATTTGTTTCCTTTGGGAGGCGATTTTTTTACCCACTTTCTTTCGCCGCTTGTTCAACATTTTCCTTATTTGGGACAACCTGTTCCTCTGGTTCAGGTGATTGATGAAATTATCCAAGTATCTCCGAATTTACAGACAACGTTAGGGGTATTACCGTCAACTCCTGAAATTAATCAGCACAATTTAAATTATTATGGGGCGTTGCGGGATTTTCAGGTGTATGGGCGTCAGGTGGGAGTACGGGAAAAACAGGTTGAACAGGATGCGCGATCGCTGTCTTGGTTTGTGACAAAAACAGGTGATCAAGGTTCTGTTCCTGAAGCGCAAGCAGCTATGGTGGAGACTGTTGAACAAGGGGGTGAGTTCAAACTTTACAAGTCTTGGGATTTAATTGATGGTAGCATTTTAAAGCTTTATCATCGACATCAGCCATTTTTAAAGGTAGAAAGAATTAACAGTAAACAGTCAATTGTTAGAGCGAATTTAGACCCAATATTCAGATATTTACCAATAAATAAACAACAAAATCAGCCCTTATTCAAAAGCATGTCCTTGAGAGAAGCGAAGGGTCAGAAGCATACCCTTGAAGGACATGAAGGGTCATACATTCGTATTCGTAGGGGAGAAGCATTCGCGCCCAAATGTGTCGGTGTCCTACAAAAGTCCCAGCGCGAATGCTTCGCCCAGACAAATGTCAAACGGTCAAAATCTAAAATTCAATTAAATCGGGTGATTGTGCCAGAAACAACCCCTCCTGGTTTTCCCACACCTGTTACCTATGAATGGACAGGGAATTGGCAACCGTTACAATCGGGAATTGTTTTATTAACTTGGCATTCACTGGAAGGAAAATCTCAATATCAATGGTTACATGATCATGGTATTGCTATGGGAAACTTGTTTCCTAAATCAACAAACAACCGTCAGCTATCAAGAGTTACCAATCCACCACCAAAATACCATGTTATTGAACGAATGGCGATGTTACCTCCAGCAGATATGCCCGCAGGGATGTATACATTAAAAGCTACTTATTTGAATCGAGAGACGGGGGAAACCTATCCGATATCTGTACCAACGGTTAGGATAAAGATTGACCCAGAAGCGTCTACAACACCTGCACCGGAATTAGATTTAGTTACCCAATTTCGGACATTAGCCGCTACTTTGCCAAAGGGTTCTGATTCCCTGGAGGCTATCTTTGAACAAACGGGGCGGATTAATCAGTATGACCCGATTCAGGACTATCTCGTGCAGGTAGATTTGGCGTTAACTCATCGGTTAAAGTTGGAACCGCAACGGCTAGATTTGGCTTATGCTCTAGCTTTATCTAAGGTTTTGCAGGTAGATTCTCAGGGTGCGATCGCGGCATTACAACGAGTCGTTCAGCTTGATTCACAAAATCCTTATGCTCATGCTTATCTTGCTTTCGTTTATTTGTATGAATGGCGGGGTCAAGATGCCCAGAATGCGCTCAAGCCTGCCTTAAGTCTTAATCCAAATCTGTCTGAACTTCAAGCTCTTTCTGGTATTGCTTCCTTGATGCAAGGGAATTTGATCAAAACATGGTATTTTCTGGATAAATTTGTAATTAGTCCTGACTAGAATACTGAGAAAGAGTGAGTTTATTTAATTCGCTCATAATAACCGAGATAAATCAATTCCAGCTTCCCCCCATACTCCTGAATCAAGGTGAGTTGACGCCGATACAATCCACGAAAGGTGTTGGCAAATATTAGGGTAGCGATCGCGACACTCAACCCGGCGACGGTAGAAATTAAGGCTTCACTGATCCCGCCTGTCACACCTACGGTGGTTTGACCGCCAATATCCCCAATCTGTAGGGCGGCAAAGGCGTCAATTAATCCTAATATAGTGCCTAAAAGTCCGAGCAGAGGTGAGACACTAATGATGGTCTCAAATGCCGTGTTGAACCGCTTGAGAATCGGTAACTCTCCTTGCAGGGCACTTTCGAGGGCGAGTCGAAATTTCTCTGGAGTGGGATGTTTGAGTTCCAACGCCGCTAGAAAAATTCGTGCGATTGGCAGATCACTATTTTGTTCTAGTTTGAGAAAGGCTTCTGGAGGATTTTGTTGGTACAGGTGCAGTACCTCTCGCATCAGGCGATTCTGGCGCTGGGTGACTCGCCACCAAAAATTTAGCCGCTCTAAAATTAGCGCGATCGCTAAGATGGAAAGCACTAACAGGGGCAACATAACTACCCCACCCAAGGAAAAGAAGGCGTTCAAGGACATGCAGTTGCTCAAGTATCTGCATTACCCATTGTCATGGAAAAGGGTGAAAAGTTTTGAAGCAAGTAGGGGCGGGTTTCACTATTATCGTTTCTTTTGTGCCCTGATGTGACTAAACCCGCCCCCTGACACCCATACGTGCCATGGCACGTCTCTACCCATTCAGGAGGGGATGTAACGGCTACGGAGTATTGGGGATGCGATCAATTTGGGCATAACCACTGAATATTAGCTGTTGTCCCTGAGTTTCTAGGCGATTGATTCGCATAGTAACGCCATCAAGATTGAAGCGATCCAGATCCACCATATTATTCAAAATCTTATCCAGGGCATCGGTCAAGGCTTCAGATTTGCCTCGCAATTCCTCTGGAATAGTATCCGGTTCAAATTTAGAGTCTTTGAAGAGAATCCGCCGCCGCTTTTCTACAGCCAGAGTTGAGGTCATGCTAATCGGCACTAATTCCTGATCGGGAAGGTTTACTTTGGCAAAAAGCTGAATCCGGTTATTGGGAAGCAGCTTTAGTTGCACGTCAGTGAAGGAAATTTGCTGACCCCCAGTGAGATCCTCTAATTCGGGAATGGAAATATTTTCTAAGCGCTTTCTCACCAGTTCGGCTTTAAACGACTGGTTGATATCGGGTTCTGTTAACACGACTTGGGCGATCGCTTGGGTAGGTTGCTTCAGGTGAATCTGACCCTTGAGCACAGAACTGAAGTCCAAGGACACAGCGTCTGTTTCAAAGGACATCTCCTCAGTCCGAAACTCTCTACGGATCACCAAGCCTCGCCCATGCATCTTAAAACTGTCAATGCTACCCTGTAACAGTTTACTGGAGGGATTGCAGCGCACCGAAACCTCGACAGACTCACTGCGAGTAAAGAGGTGGCGAATCGTATTGCTGGCGACGGTATTGAGCATCCGTTCGCCCCAATCTGTACCAGACGGGTTGGTTAAACCGGCAAAGCCACCGAGCATAGTAGTCCTGTTATCCACGCGAGTTGTCTCTTTACATTTGTAACAAAATGTGAAGCCTTCAGCAATCTCACGGTGGGAATATTGATGAATATCCCGAATTTGCGACTAGCATAGACCCAGGGTTGACTTGGGGTCTAGCGATAGGAATAAAATTTCTGAAGTTAATGATTAGTTTTGGCAAAGGTGCAGGATTGATTACACCTGATGCAGTGGGCAACTTTCGACAAAACAGGAAATATTATTCAGACATTACCCCTGAAACTTGAGTCACTCCTGTTATTGTACAGGCGACGGCTATAGATGCAATCATCCGTCGTAACTTTGTTCTGATTAAGGCAATAATGAAATCTTATCAATTATTTTTAAACCGTAGTCTAGGACAGTCAAAGTATTAGGAGGGGAGCATGTCAATCCGGGTGTTTGTGTACGGGACTCTCAAACCTGGGGAAGTCAATTATCTGCGCTACTGTGAGGGAAAAGTGTTAGCCGCCCAACCTGCGATCGCGTTGGGTCAACTGTTCGATTTGCCCCTCGGCTATCCGGCGATGATCCCTGGAAAGAGTCCGGTGCGGGGCTTTTTGCTGACGTTCACTGAGCCAAATCTTTTAACCGTCTTGGATAAGCTAGAAGACTACAATCCGCACCGATTCCCAGAGGACAATGAATATTATCGACAACAAGTGACTATTTATGATCTGGCTAACCAATCTTTAGGACAGGCTTGGATTTACCTCATGCAACCTAAACGAGTGCAGCGTTTAGGGGGTACACTCATTTCTTCCGGTTGGTGGAGTCGCACTTGAATGATGAATTATGAATACCCCATCGTCAGAAAATGGGGCATAAGGGGGAAATGCTTTTGTGTTTTCACAGCCAGCGACAGGAATTTCAGCCTACCTAACCAAATCAAGGGTTGAGTATAGCAGGATCAATAAAATTTTCCGCCGATGCACTTGTCGCCTTGGGGATTTGGATAACTGGACGGTTGACAGCAATCATCAGAGGCTCCGCCGCCTCTTCTGTTAGAGGAGTTTGAGCCAACCTTGGCATCAACTGGCTCCCAGGGAGAATTCCGGAAAAGGCACTGACAAACATCGCCGCGATCGCAGCACCACCCCAAACCATCGTGTTCCGCATCCGGCGGCGATCAATGCGGGTAAACACCTGATTCGCCGTCTCTTGAGCGGTTACCTGATTTGCAGGTACGGGAAGCTGATGCAACCCTTGGCGTAGCTTCATCAGTCGAGCATACAAGTGCTGGCTATTGGCATCCCTTGCCAGCCACTCTTGCACTTGATAGCGCTCAGCTGCTGTGACCTCACCATCAATATAGGCGCTGATGAGTTCAAAGCGATCGCGCTGTAGACTATCCATTTCTCTGGCAGTTTCTTGCCCTGAACCGTTATGAGCATCAAAATTAGAGTTCATTTTAGATCACCACCGAGTCTTCACAAGCGCTCAAATAGGGTACCGTTATCGTCTGTAGCATTTTCCCACACTGACTCTAGCCGAGAGAGGGTGTGGGCTTCCTTTGTCGTAATCTTGCAATTACGCCCAGAGGCATTTTATAGTGAGGAGATGCAATCACCCCACTTTTAAACTTTATCGGGTTGTCAGGTTTGGCTTTTACCGTCAATTTGTCAGCTTTTGCACCTTGACAAATAATAGTTAATGACCTTAGCCAGTGTAACGCAAGACTTGGGTTAGCTAGTACACCCTTCATGGGATTGGGATCAAGCAGTTGGGACTACTTTACCCAAGATGTTATATATCCCATCATAGAATGAACCAAGGTTTAGCGGAACAGTTTCCCCATTATAATCTGGAGACAATTAAGCCTCTAGATAGGGTTGCAGTTGAGATTGTAGTCTTGAGCGGGCACGGGCGATACGCGACTTGACGGTTCCCAGGGATACGCCTGTAATTTCGGCAATTTCTTCATAAGCCATCCCTTCAATTTCTCGCAAGACAATAGTCGTGCGGAATGCTTCAGGTAAGTCTTTGATAGCTTCCCGTAGTTGGGCATAAAATTCCCGCGTTGCCATATTGTCTTCCGGACTTGGACCATCAGCGGCAATTTCCCAATCCATCTCACCATCATTCATCTGACGCGGTGCATCCAGTGACAATGGCGGAGCTACCCGTTTGCGTTTACGCAGCTCATCATAGAAAAGATTGGTCGCGATCCGGCTCAACCAGCCCTTAAATTTGACGGGTTCATTGAGGCGCTTAATATTCCGGTAAACTCTAATCCAAACTTCTTGCGCCAAGTCGGGTCTGTCCTGCCAATCTGGAGCAAGATGGTATAAAATCTTCTCCACATGGGACTGATATCGGCGCAGCAGTTCAGCAAAAGCAGCCCGGTCAGGAGTAATACCGTCCTGACAGCGCAAAATTAAATCGTAGTTCGAGAGTTTGTCAGGTTGCACCGTCACATTATTGGGTGTGACCTCAACCGGTGACCAGGATAGAGAAATCGATTGGCTCATGGATGGAATGGGTGCTAGAACATCCTTACTCTCCACAGACGCCTGACTTCACGTAGAGTTCCCGCTCAGATTAGCAAAGGCTTGGTTGGGGTGAATAAACTAACTTTTAATTATCTCTATTCAAACCTACCAAATACATCCTCCAAACGGGTAGTGTTTCCCGTCAAGTTCTACTGTGGCATCTGGAAAAGCCTATCATCATTCTTCTAGAGGAAAGACATCCTATCCGGAAAAAAGGGTTTGGCGGTTTTTCCTGTCAAGTTTAAAGTGGTTTTGATAGGTTAAACTTGTCCCGGTGTGATAGCCTCCTAAGTAATTATGGGCGGAACCTTCTCACTCAAAACTAGCTTGATGCTGCTTTGCTTTGGAGCAGCAGGATTATTATTGTCAGTGGCGTGGCAACAAAGTCAATCGATACCACTCCCCTCTGAGATTGCCCAATCGGTTCAGAGGACATTTCTGGATGGAGAGGATGAGAGTGACTTGGATTCGCCCCAGCTATCAGGGAAGTACGGTGAATGGATGAGAAAGCGAATGACGCTTGATTGGGGATGGGGAGTAGATGCGCCTGTTCCCTTAGCCGGATTAATTTTACCTCATCCAGCTTCATCGGGGCGAAACGCGATCGCACAAGCATTACCCCTGACTCCCCATCTGAATCAGGCAATAGCCGCTCTGAATGTACGCTTAGTAGTGGATTTGAGTGATGCCAAGGTGTATAGTTACTGGGGGGAGCAAGAACTCGCTAGCTATCCGGTTGCTGTGGGTCAACCCGGTTGGGAAACACCGACAGGCAGCTTCAAGGTTCTCCGCAAGCAGCGTAATCCCATCTGGCGACAACCCATTACTGGTGATTTAATCCCGACAGGACAGGATAATCCCTTAGGCGATCGCTGGATTGGATTTTGGTCTGACGAACACCATCAGATTGGCTTTCATGGCACTAATGATGAAGATCTCGTGGGTAAGCCAATTTCTCACGGCTGCTTACGGATGCGAAATACTGATATTCAGGCATTGTACGAACAAATTCAAGTCGGAACACCTGTCTTGGTGCGGAAATGATTCGTCATTGGTCATTGGTCATTCGTTAGGGAACGGATTGACATCCTCCCCCTACTCCCAGACGCGCCATGGCGCGTCTCTACATGCTCCCCCTGCTTCCCTGCGTCTCTATTAACTTTTGAGATCAGATTTGGGTTCAAAGTTGGGGGCGTAATCTTGGAGTAAGGAACTCACCTGCTGGAACAAATCTTTGCCGCTACTTCTACGAATCGCTTGGCGTTCAGAGCCAAAATCAGGTCGATGCAGATTTTGTGTGATCGCGGTATTAACTTGCTGAGTAATCAACTCTTGAAGTTCTTCTTTGGCTCGTTGACGTTGGTATTTTGCCCCTTCTTCTGTCGTAGCATACAGAGGGGGGAGTCGATTCAGAGCATAGGCGGCGATATCACCCACATCCAGCACTTGGTCCGTGGTTGCTTCAATTTCCGCCACTTGCGCGATCGCTTCGGTGAGTACCAATTCCTCCATCACGTTAATAAACTGCTTGCGAGGAACGGCGACAACTTCACCCGTCAACAGCGCTCCCATCAGGCGATCCAACGCCATATATTCTTCGATCGAAAGCTCTGATGCTGTATCACAAATACGTCCAACCTCAGTTTCCATGACTGGGGTTAAGTAACCATCTTGCAGAGCTTGTTCTACGATTTTTTCAATACTCATGGTAGTTGGATTGTGTTGCCCATTAGTAGCCCGAATCAAAGGGAGACTTACCAGAGTTTACCTTAAACAAAACCTATAAGTGCATAAGATGCCCAAAAATTTCAAGAAAACTTAAACACTGTTTTAGTCGATGCCTTCAAATCTCCAGGGAACTGGATCTACGGCAATGCCATGAACATACAGTCCCCAGTGCAAATGCGGTCCGGTAGAAGCCCCTGTTGATCCCACTGTACCAATTATTTGACCAGCTTGGACAAAATCTCCTTGTTGAACGTCGATCTGATTGAGGTGCAGCATAATACTCAATACTCCTTGACCATGGTCAATTCCTACTGTATTGCCATGCACCTGAAACCCCTCGGATTCTCGTCCCACTAACGCCACTCGTCCGGCTGCGGGTGCAACGACAGGCGAACCTGTCCCGGCGGCGTAGTCAACGCCTCGATGATAATAATCCTCAGCGAATACTCCGTTATAATAACGACGCACGCCAAACACCGTAGACACTCGACCCGCGTTAGGTTTAAGCAAAGGTCCATTCCAGAACTTTTGGGACGTCACCAATGTTTTAAACTCAGCCACCCGATTCAGTTCTAGTTCCGTGGCGGATCGGTTGGCGCTACCTGATAGTCGGATGCGTTGGGTAGGAAACGAACGATTTCTCAGGGATACAGCCAGGTTCCTCACCTCACCATCCCCAGTCACTTGAACTTGCAGACTTCCAGGTTTATCCAGAGGACTGGTTGGGAGTAAGGCGCGATAGCGATTAGTGGCGACAGAAAAGGTGGGATAGGTTTTTTGCCCGATGGACACCCTTGGCGGTTGAGTCGTGGTTTGAGTTTCAATCATCACAGACAGCGTATCCCCTAACTGTGGACTTTCTGGGGTTACTCGCACTTGCAGCGCGATCGCACCTTGACTCTTGATCGCCAAAACTGTCGCTATACCTACAGTTAACGCTGTAGTCCACCGTCCTTTGATCCCCCATGGTTTGGCAAGGAAATCTCGCGGAGTGACTAGAGGCGGTTGACTGGGAATTCCTGAACCCTGGGTGTTGAGTCTGGCTGTTTCAATGTCTTCAACCATTTAGCGTCTTGAACCTCAATTCAAACTGTTACCACAAAATAAGGCGATGGCACTCAAGGGGTAAGTTCCAACCGTTGAACTAAAATACATGATATCTGGAAATGCCAGTTTATTAAGAGGATGTCAAATGAGAGCTATCCTATCTGAGTTCACTCTGGCAAATTTCAAAAGTTACCGTGAAGGACGACTACCCCTTGGGTCGCTGACTGTCCTAATTGGTGCAAATGCTTCTGGCAAAAGTAATGCATTAGAAGGTTTGCGCTTTCTGTCCTGGCTGGCTCAAGGGAAAAAACTTTCCAGCATTCGATATGAGACAAACCGTTCTGATCGCATTGTTCGAGGTCGGATCAGCGATCTATGTGATCAAGAAGAATCAAGTTTTACTATCGGTTGCCACCTCGATCGGACTGAATGGAACGAACTCACCCTGACTCTCACTGTTCGGGATGGCGATCTACATATCAGTAGTGAGCGAATAACTGGAGCCTCAGATCAAGTACTCTACGATTTGGATAGACCTTCTCAGGGTATGGGAACGGATGTTGATGTGGCTTATAACAACTTTGCCAGAGGACGAAATAAGCCCCACATCACCTGTAGCGATCAGATGGCGATATTCGTTCAATTGGACAGCCCTGCTAGTTTTAATGCTAAGCACAAAAAGTCTCAACAGGTTATTCCAGAAATCGTCCGTAAGTATCAACGTGTGTTGGAGAACATTCTGTTTCTCGATCCCATTCCGGCAAGAATGCGCGAGTATGGCTTCAAGACGGATAAGCGATTGCAAGGGGATGGCAGCAATCTTTCTAGCGTACTATTTCGGTTATGGGAAGGTAATGCTAGCAATCAACAGGCAATTTTAGATTTTATCCAGAGTCTCCCAGAACAGGCAATTTCCGGGTTGGATTTTTTGATTGGACCGAGGGATGAAGTAATGGTAAGCCTCACAGAGACATTTGGGAACATCGAGCGCCCTTGTGAGGCAGCCTTGTTATCGGATGGAACCTTACGGGTACTGGCAATTGCTGCGGCTATGCTTTCTGCCACTGAAGGGAGCCTAGTGGTTATTGAGGAAATCGACAATGGCGTTCATCCTACCAGAGCTGAACATTTACTCGCCAGTATTCGGGCAATCGCTGAGCGCCGTAACTTGCGGGTACTCCTGTCCACCCATAACCCAGCGCTGATGGATGCTTTGCCTGATCGCGCCCTCGGAGATGTTGTCTTCTGTTTTCGTGATCCACAGGACGGAAATAGCCGTCTGATCAGACTCGGAGATATGGATGAATTTCCGGGTCTCGTATCTCAAGGTCCACTGGGGCAGTTGGTCACAACTGGAGTCGTTGATCGATTTATTAAATCACCGCACACTCCTGAGGAACGAAAACAGCGAGCAATGGATTGGCTTGCTCGTTTGCAGGGGTAGGGGAATGAGCAGCGTTTGCCTGATTGATACCAGCATATTTCTTAACTTGCTAGATGTCCCCAACTGCAATGCATCAAAGGAAGAAGTAACTGACGATTTTAAGACTTTTGCGGAGGCTGGATGTACCTTTCTCTTACCCATGGTGACAATCGTTGAAACAGGCAATCACATTGCTCAGAATGGTGATGGCAACATTCGTCGAACCACAGCTCAACGATTTGTTGTTGCTGTTAAAGCCGCATTTTCTGGTGAAGCACCTTGGCGACCTGTCGTTTTTCCCGATATGAAAGAGATTCTCTCCTGGATTGATGAGTTCCCCGATTTTGCGGGTAGGAACAAAGCTCCTAACAAACCCGAAGGAACAAGTTTTGGGGATTTGAGTATTATTCGGGAATTTGATAAGGCTTGTGACCGTTTTCAGATGAGTGAAGTTTTCATCTGGTCTCTCGATAGCGATTTACAGAGCTATTACCAACAACCTAGATAGGGTGAAGGTCGCCGAGTGACGAGGAATGGCTCGATCCGCCCGTTGACTCCAAACCCGGTTTTCTAACACAGAATGTTGCTGGAGTTAACAAAATGTTGGAAATCTTAAGAAAATTTGTATCCTAGAAGGATATAGCACTTTAATTTTTATAACGCACCGGTGCAAGAAGACTTCCGACTGATTATCGACTTCGTATCTGTTCTGGCGTCAGCAGCGGCTGGCGGACTTTTGGCATCCTCATGCCGTCAACCCCCGCTCTTGGGCTATATCGTCGGGGGGATGATTGTCGGTCCTGCGGGTTTGGGTCTGATTAAAGAGGTGATCCAAATTGAAACCCTGGCTCAGTTAGGTGTGGCATTTTTGCTCTTTGCCCTAGGGGTGGAGTTTTCCCTGGCGGAACTAAAAAAAGTACAAAAGATTGCCTTAGGTGGTGGTGGACTCCAGATCGTCCTGACTATCTTAGTCACCACATTAGTATCTTTGGGTATGGGTTGGGTCACGTCTCCCGCCCAAGGTGTGTTTTTGGGAGGAATTTTGTCGTTGTCGTCCACGGCGGTGGTTCTCAAATGCTTGATGGAACGCAACGAAACCGAAACCCCCCACGGGCAGGTGATGCTAGGCATTTTGGTGGTGCAAGACTTGGCATTGGGGTTAATGTTGGCGGTACTCCCGGCTTTAGACCAACCCACTGAAGTGATTGGCATAGCCGTGGGACTTGCCCTATTGAAAATTGGTCTATTTGCAGCGGGTGCCATTGCTGTAGGGATATGGTTGATTCCTTCGTTATTACGATTCCTTGCCCGTACTGAAAGCCGAGAGTTATTTTTACTCGGAGTTGTGGGTTTATGTATGGGAATTGCCCTGTTGACGGAAGAGTTGGGACTTTCGATTGAAATGGGGGCGTTTGTCGCGGGGTTAATGATTTCCGAGGTGGAATATGCCGATCAAACCCTAACTTATGTCGAACCCCTGCGGGATGTCTTTGCTGCCCTATTTTTTGCGGCGATTGGGATGCTAATTGATCCTATTTTCCTGTGGAATAACCTGGAATTAATTTTGGGATTGGTCTTGCTGGTTTCGGTGGGTAAGTCTTTAATTATAACACCAATCGTTAAACTATTTGGCTATCCCTTAAAAACGGCAATTCTGGCAGGTCTGGGGTTAGCTCAAATTGGAGAATTTTCCTTTGTGTTAGCTAGTGAAGGGCAAACCTTGGGACTGGTTTCTCGCCCGGTGTATCTTTTAATTTTAGGAACAACGGCGGTGACGTTAATTGTGACACCGTTTCTGTTACGATTAACCCCCTTGGCGTTGAACGGATTAGAGAACTTCCCACCCTTAAAACGGTATTTTGAACATAAGGATGCTCCCAAAGACGTATCCGTAAATAGCCAACAGCTAAAAGACCATGTTGTGATTTGTGGGTACGGGCGCAGCGGACGCAATCTGGTGCGACTGATGCAGGAACATAATTATCCGATTTTGGTGGTTGAGCAGTCAGAGCAGGTGATTGGGCAATTACGAGACGCGGGAATTCCTTATGTTTACGGTAATGCGGCTAGTTTACATGTTTTGGATAAAGCTGGGGTAGAACGGGCAAAATCTATGGTGATTGTTTTGTCTGATGCCATGAGTAGTCGGTTATGTTTAAAGCGATCGCTAGAATTAAACCCGAATTTAGATATCGTCGTGCGGGCGAATAAGGATCGGGATATCGAACTTTTGTACCAACTGGGGGCGCGAGAGGTGGTGCAACCAGAGTTTGAGGCGTCTTTGGAGTTAGCGACGCATTTGATGTCAGGAATTGGTGTACCCAATTGGGTAATTCAGCAGGAAATGGAGAAAATTCGCAGTTCTCATTATCTGGATTTGCGCCCGGAACAACCTCAGTCTCAGATTGCCCGAGATTTGCGGGCAGCGGCTGAGATGATGAATAGTAAGTGGTATGACTTGCCAGAGGATTCTCCGCTGACGGGTATGACGTTAGAACAAGCCGATATTCGCCGTTTGACTGGGGTTAGCTTGGTGGCGATTCGTCGGGTTGAAGGAGAGGAAATCGATTATCCCGATTCTGGGGCGACTCTGGAGGAAGGCGATCGCCTTTTGGCGGTGGGTGAACCCGATGAACTGTCTGCGTTTAAGAAATTGGCAAAGGGAGAAATGACAAATCCTGCCACCAGCAGTCCCTGTCAGTGGGTGTTGATACCTCCAGAAAGCCCCGCCCATGGCAAAACTCTGTCCCAACTCCATTGGCGGCGTCAATATGGGATTCAGGTGCAAGCAATCCGCCGAGAAGGGAGGTTTATCCCTTTTCCCGATGGGAATGCCGAAATCCAAGAGCAAGATCACCTATTATTGTGTGGCGGAAGTTATCCGCTAAATCAATTACAGGACTGGTTAACGCCACTGCCTGATAGTAGTGTCGCTGATGTCCCGGTTCATCCACAAATTCATGATGTTAGCTGATTCTGACTATTCGGCAAATTCAAAGGGATTTTCAGCACCCTCTGCCGTTTGGGAACTCGCCACGGCAGACTCTTGGCGTACTTGGAGGGATCGATTTACGCCACCGCCTCCCTTAGGCTTGATATAGGCGATCGCATGTTGCCAGATAATAATCGGCTGCTCCTGTTCATCCAGAAGACAGATGCAGGATTGATCTTGCCAGCGCAGTCTGCCCATGAAGATTTCATTTGTCATGAGTTTGAGTTCAACCTCTTGGGCGTCTCGAATCAAGCTTTGAACTTGACGAACACTAGGTAGATTGGTGGACAATTCACTCATAATTAGATGGTTAAGCTGGAGACGATAATGGCGATTGAATTTACAAAGTACCACGGTTTAGGGAATGACTTCATTCTGATTGATAATCGGTCAAAGCCAGACCCGCTAATCACTTCAGAGCAAGCCGTGCAGTGGTGCGATCGCAACTTTGGCATCGGTGCTGATGGTGTGATTTTTGCCCTACCAGGACTTGAGGGTACTGACTATAGTATGCGGATTTTCAACGCGGATGGCTCAGAACCGGAAATGTGTGGCAATGGGATTCGTTGTTTGGCTCAGTTTTTAGCCGATTTACAGGGAGTCACCGATTCAACGGAGTACCGGATTCATACTTTAGCTGGGGTAATTACGCCAAAACTGGAAGGAAATGGCAAAGTTAAGGTGAATATGGGTATGCCTCAGCTTTTGGCATCTCAAATCCCGACAACCTTGGCTCAAGCTGATCAAAAGGTGATTGATGTTCCCTTAGATGTCAGGGGGAAGGTTTGGCAGGTCACTTGTGTGAGCATGGGCAATCCTCACTGTATTACGTTTGTGGAAGAAGTGACGGCTATTCCTTTGGAAAGTATTGGTCCGAAGTTCGAGCATCATTCAGCTTTTCCCAAACGGACAAATACCGAATTTATTCAAATTGTGCGCCCAGATTATATCAAGATGCGCGTATGGGAACGGGGGGCTGGAGCTACTTTAGCTTGTGGTACGGGGGCTTGTGCGGCGGTGGTTGCCGGGGTATTGACTGGAAAGTGCGATCGCACCTGTACGGTGGAACTTCCTGGTGGCTGTTTGGATATTGAATGGTCAGAGGTTGATCAACGAGTTTACATGACTGGGCCGGCGCAGCGAGTGTTTACAGGTAGAATCGAGTGATTGCGATCGCTTAGAGGCTTGCGGAAAAATTCGCCCAAGCAACTTTATGGTTTATTGTCGGCGATGCCAGTGTTTCTGGCAAAGATAGCGCAATGACAAACCGAGTTTAAGTCAGTAATGCTCAGTATCAATTGAAGAGTATGAAAGTTAATCAATTCCTACGTGTATTTACCCTAATTGTCGTAACCATTGTGATTATTTGTAGTTTTCCCTTGGTTAATTGGGCGAATGAAATGCCTTTAATTGAAAGGTGGTCACCATCAAGCTTTGGACAAGGTGACCAAATTGGCTCGATTAATTGGATTACTAGTCAAAAAGTATTGGAATCGATGAAGCTGGTCAAATTAGGGAAGGTAGCAACATTAGGAAAAGTTTATCAAAGTGATGCACCTGCTTTTGGCGAGCGGACTTGGAAATTAATTATACCAGGATTACCCTCTGGAGGACCATTAGGGGATAATGATATTGTTTATAACGAAGAATATGTCTTGACAGAACTGGGGCAAATTGGTACTCAGTTTGATGGTTTAGGTCATATTGGTGTACAGACGTCTCAGGGCAACTATTTCTACAATGGTCACTTTTTGGAGGACTTTGGTACACCGTATGGCTTAAATAAGCTTGGCGTTGAAAAAATTGGTGAGTATGGCTATGTTACGAGAGGAATTCTCTTAGATATCGCTGGGTATCGTGGAGTCGAACGTTTACCTATTCCCCAAGAAGGAAACCCCAATGATCCGGGAATTATTACGATTGCTGATATCGAAGGAGCTATAAAAAAACAGAAGATTGCTCCGATTCAACAGGGAGATGTAGTTATCTTTCATACGGGACATGGAAACTATTGGGGAAAAGATTGGGATAGCTTGAGTGAGGAACAAAAAGCGAAAAATCGTCGCCTTTTTAACGCGGGTGAACCGGGACCTGGCATTACCGCTTGTCGTTATCTGTCTCAGCAGAAAGTGGCGATGGTTGGTTCAGATACTTGGGGAACAGAGGCGGTTCCTGGAGAAGATCCCAATCGTCCTTTTGATTGTCATATTGAATGGATGGTCAAACATGGAATTACTAATATAGAAAATTTAGATGTGATTCGCTTATTAGAGGATAAAGTCTACGAATTTTTATTTGTTTTTACACCGCTAAAGATAAAAGGCGGAACGGGTTCCCCAGGGAATCCAGTGGCGATTTATTAGTGTAGAGACGTAGACAATAATAACAATGCTGTCACAGCAAGGGTTTCAAGCTTTCTTATTAAGCGCAACTACAAGTATGACTGTTCTTTGTTCTCAATTACAGCAGCGATTAGCAACTCCTCTGAAAATTGGTTCGTTTAAAGTTGCAAGTCGCGTTCTTCAGTCTCCTCTGTCTGGCGTCACGGATTTGGTTTTCCGTCGCCTGGTGCGCCGCTATGCGCCAGAGTCGATGATGTATACGGAAATGGTTCATGCAGCCGGATTGCATCATGTCCAGGGTTTATCCAAAATAATGGATGTTGATCCGAATGAAAAGCCGATTAGTATCCAGTTATTTGACTGTCGCCCCGATTTCCTGGGAGAAGCCGCCCAAAGAGCCGTAGCGGAAGGTGCGGATACGGTGGATATTAATATGGGATGTCCGGTGAATAAAATTACTAAAAAGGGAGGGGGTTCATCTTTACTGCGAGAACCGGAAACGGCGGTGGCGATTGTACGGGCGGTGGTGGAGGCGGTGTCTATCCCGGTTACGGTGAAAACACGGATTGGCTGGAGTGATGATGAAATTAATATCCTCGATTTTGCCAAGCGGATGGAGGATGCGGGGGCGCAAATGCTAACCTTACACGCCCGTACCCGCGCCCAAGGGTATAAGGGTGAGGCGAAGTGGGAGTGGATTGGTAAGGTTAAGCAGATTCTGTCTATTCCGGTTATTGCTAATGGCGATATTTTCTCGATAGAGTCAGCCGTGAAATGTTTGGAACAGACGGGGGCGGATGGGGTGATGTGTTCGCGAGGAACGTTGGGGTATCCGTTTTTGGTGGGAGAAATTGACCATTTTCTGAAAACGGGGAAACGACTAACACCACCGACGACGGCGGAACGGCTAACCTGTGCTAAGCAACACTTACAGGCTTTATGGGAGTATAAAGGCGATCGCGGCATTCAGCAAGCTAGAAAACATTTAGCGTGGTATACTAAAAGTTTTGTGGGAGCCAGCGACTTGCGAGATCAGCTGAGTCGCATTGATACTGTGGAACAGGGGGTGACGTTGATTGACAGTGCGATCGCGAAGTTGTAATCTAGGGATGATGGCAAGCCCAGGTAAGTCCTGTCTCACCGGATAAGGAGACAGGTTTGTTTACTTATGAACTAATCGTTACTATGGGAGCAGTCGTTAAACTATTCAAATAACTGCGTCCAGCGATACCAGTCGCCTCTAAAATGACTAGGTTGATGCTTATGTGTCAGGGTTAGTCAATCGCAGCCAATAATTGTCAAGACGGTTAAAGTGTTTGTGCTAATTTCATGAGTGAAGCCGTCCAAGTTACCTTGGAATTACTCACTGGTCGAGCAAGTGTCGCCTCAGCGAAGTTACATAGTGATGAGCATCGCTGATGGTTTCAATAGGCTAATTTTGTTAGAGATTGAATTGGATGATGATCATCATCCATTAGTTACTGTACGCTAGAAGGAGGATATAATATGACCCAAGTGGTTGTAGGCGAAAATGAAGGAATCGAGTCAGCGCTGCGCCGATTTAAGCGGCAAGTGTCCAAAGCAGGAATTTTTGCAGATATGAAGCGCTTGCGTCACTTTGAGACGCCGATTGAAAAGAAAAAGCGCAAAGCGGTGGCTAGACGGCGTAAGCGGAGAGTCCGCTAAGAGATTTCTCAATTTCTTTTCATACAAACAGACATCCCCATCGGGGTGTCGTTTTGTCTAGTCGCAAAAACCATAAAATTAACCTCATCCCTACTCGGCTAGCACACTTGGGTAGGGATTCCGCTATTTGCTGAGTTGGCTTAGCGGTTTTTGGGGCTTTCTTCAGCTTCTTTTTTCTGTTCCCTGCTCCCTTATTTTATAATAAGCCAACAAAATGGAGAGGTCCTTGACCACTAATTAACTCCAAAACTAAAGCCAGAAAGCCAATCATCGCCAAACGACCATTCCACACTTCAGCCGCCGTTGTCATACCCCATTCCCAACGTTCTTGAGGATACATTTTAACTTTTTTGCTGGGACGTACAACTTCAGCAAATGTTCGTGGCGGCGCGTTTAAAGCGTCTACGACTAAGGTGGCGAGGGATTCAATAAAAACGGGATGGGTATTGAGGGCTGGCACCCGCAGGAAGTTGTCAATCCCGGCTTCTTCGGCGATTTCCCGATACTCAATATCAATTTCTTGGAGGGTTTCAATATGTTCAGAGACAAAGCTAATCGGGACAACTAGCAAGTTTTTGACCCCTTGATTCCCTAACTCTTTTAATGCGTCTTCAGTATAGGGTTGCAGCCATTCCACAGGTCCCACCCGGCTTTGATACGCCAGGGTATGAGAGTTGGGACGGTTGAGCGTCTGCATAATTAGGGCTGTGCAATGCTCAATCTCTTGCTGGTAGGGGTCTCCAGCTTCTGTGACATAGCTACTCGGAACACCATGGGCGCTGAAGAAAACATGAACGGCGTCAGGCTCATCAAACCGTTGCAGTTCCACATCAATTAAGTCCGCCATGGCTTGCAGGTAGCCCGGTTCTTGATACCAGGAGGGAATAACCGTGTATTCAATTTGGTTGAGTTTAGCATCATTCTGCCAAAGTTGTTCCAGAAGCCGGAAACTGGAACCACTGGTACTGATGGAAAATTGCGGGTATAGGGGTAAAATAACTAATTGTTCAATGCCATCGCGTTTGGCATAGGCTAGCGCTTCTTGGGTGAAGGGATGCCAGTAACGCATACCTACATAGATATTCGCCTCTTGCCCCTGCTGCTTTAACTTCTCCTGTAAAGCTTGGGCTTGGGCTTCAGTGATGTGCCGCAGAGGGGAACCCCCACCAATTTGGCGGTAATTCTCTTGCGACTTCTTTGCCCGCATTGTCGAGATTAACCAAGCCAGGGGCTTTTGCAGCCAGGAAAAGGGCAGGCGAATAATTTCGGGATCGGCAAATAGATTAAACAGAAAGGGGCGGACATCCTCTAAATTATCCGGTCCACCTAAGTTAAGTAATAATACCCCAACACGACCCATAGCGATCACGGCATTCCAAATATTTCATATTTGTTACTGATTTTAACAATATATGCTGGTAATGGTCTGAGTTTTCCGGAAAAAATCTAGAATCTTGATCCTAGCAGAACCATGGCAACCATATTAAGACCGTTAAGTTATAAGTATCAGTGGCTCTATGACACCATTTCTCGATTAGCCGCCACAAGCGTGGGTGGAGAACGGCGATTCCACCATCTGCCTTTGCAAGGTTTAACAATTGATTCAGAAACGCAAGTGTTAGACTTGTGTTGTGGCGGGGGTCAGGCTACCCGCTTTCTGGTGGAGTATTCCCAGAATGTCACGGGACTAGATGTTTCACCCTTATCACTGCAACGTGCCGAAAATAATGTACCTCAAGCTAAGTATGTAGAAGCCTTTGCCGAGGATATGCCGTTTGGCGAGAATCAGTTTGATTTGGTGCATACCAGTGTAGCACTACATGAGATGCCGCCGTCAGTGTTGCAGCAAATTCTCAAGGAAGTGTATCGGGTGCTCAAACCCGGTGGTGTGTTTACGTTGGTGGATTTCCACAAGCCGACTAATGTTTTATTTATACCGGGAGTCGCCCTGTTTCTGTGGTTATTTGAAACGGAAACGGCTTGGCAGTTATTGGAGACGGATTTGGTGGGATTGCTGAAGCAGACAGGGTTTACATCCTGTGAACAGCGTCTGTATGCGGGGGGAAGTTTGCAGGTGATTCAGGCGAAAAAGTGAGTACGAAAAGCATGGTTTGTAGGGGCGGGTTTAGGGACTTTCGTTTGGCTATGGATAATAACGTTTGTGCAAAACCCGCCCTGACCTGACCCCAATATAACTAAACCCGCCCCAATCAATTATAATTTTTCCTGGAGTTCAGCGACTTGGGCTTCTAAGTCTTGAATCCGTTCCTTGAGTTCGATGACTAGGGTGGCTAGTCGGTCAAACATTGGATCAGATGATAACACTCGCGGTGGGGTTCTGGGAGGGACTGATGGTGCTGGCGTTGGGGGGTTGAGAGGGCGATTTGGGCTGGGAACTTGCCGAGTTAAGGTAGCAAGCTGAGACTCGATGCGGTTGATTTGCGATCGCAACTGGAAATTCTCGGTTTCTAGGCGAGAGAGGCGTGAGGCTAAAGCGGCGGTGGATTGGGCGGAAGTTAAAGGGGGAAAGACAAGAATTCCGATAAGGAATGCTAGGCAGATTATACCAACTTTTTTAAGCATGATTATTTAAGGATAGTGATAGAGCGATCGCGAATAAGCTTATCCCACTTTCTATGTTGCCAAATTCGACAACCAAGTATATGTTTGCCTGGGGGATTTGAGATGGACAAGGTTGAGATGGGCGTAAGCGGATTGATTCAATAAAATAGGATACTCTTGGCGTCGTTTTTGATAGGTTTGCAGCGCCCATAGGAGAATAGAGTCCCGGCTGAATGTGAGTGTCCAAGTTTCGCGATTGCCATTCCAGAGTTCTTCTTGCTGGACAACTCGCCGCCATGTTCGCCGCACTAATCGTGTCATAATTACTAATAGGCTGTAGTCAAGCCAAATGACTGTATCGGCGCGACTCCAGATCATATCCCGCACTTGGCTATAGTTGCCATCAACAATCCAGCGATCGCACTTAAGAGATTGTTCCACCCGTTGGCGGAATGTATTAGTCGGGACTTCTGTCCAATTTGCTTCCCAGTGAAGGGCGTCAAGTTCAATATGGGGAATGGCAAGACGTTGGCAGAGTTGGCGGGCTAGGGTAGTTTTGCCGCAACCTGATGTGCCGATAATGGAGATGCGTTGACTGTGAAACATGACCAAGTTCTTAGCATCGTCAAGAAACAATTAAACAAGCTGGGCGAATGGAATTCGCAGCTACACAAACAAAGTCCGCCTTCGCGGACTTAAAGCTTGTACTTTATCGGAAACCAATAGAAGCAGGTTTTTACATATAAACGCGATTTATAACTACTAGGAATGATTTAATTAATCAGTTAGCCATTAATTCCCAAGTAGAAATTATTGATTTCTGGCGATGGTGAAGCGGCTGATTTCTGATGTAGTTAGCTACCTGATCAAGATTATCATGGCTAACACTGAATGCGCCGTAGCTGCCTTGCCATTTGAAGAATTCCCCTGGCTTGATTTCATGGGTAACTAAATGAGAAGAACTTCCTTTAACTTGTTTGATTAAGTTGGAAACCGCTAGAGTAGGGGGAAAACTTATTAGTAGATGTACATGATCTTCAATACCGCCCAAGGCAATAACCGTACATTTTAGCTGTTGGCATTCTCCAATAATTGCTGCATAAACTGCCTCCTGGATATCGCTCGTAATCAAAGGCAATCTATCCCAAGTTGCCCAAACACAATGAAGATATAACTGCGTGAAATTAGACCTCATATTTCTTGAACCCGCCCTTTGCTTCGCTCAAGGGTAAACTTCGGTGGGTTTGATACCACATTTGGATTAGGTATCCCCGTTATAACTCAGTCCGCGCAGGCGGACTTTGTTTGTGTAGAAGCGATTTCAATCGCCCCCTGAACCGAACCATCACCTCAAACCGAACCATCGCCCTCACGTCGTATACTCGGCATTAATCTTCACATAGTCATAACTCAAATCACTTGAACCCGCCCTTTGCTTCACTCAAGGGTAAACTCCGGTGGGTTTGATACCACATTTGGATTAGGTATCGCCGTTATAACCCAGTCCGCGCAGGCGGACTTTGTTTGTGTAGAAGCGATTTTAATCGCCCCCTGAACCGAACCATCGCCCCCTGAACCGAACCATCACCTCAAGCCGAACCATCACCTCAAACCGAACCATCGCCCTCACGTCGTATACTCAGCATTAATCTTCACATAGTCATAACTCAAATCACAGCCCCACGCCTGACCCGTACCCGGCTCATTGCCAATACTGACCGAAATTAAAACAGTATCCTCTTTCAAATACGCCCCACTTGCGGCATTTTTCAAATAAGCACTCGCTGCATCTCGGTCAAAGGGTAAGGGTTGACCCTTGTCCATTAGCACAAAATCCCCCATCTGAATCCGCAGCGCTTCCTGGGAAAAAGGGACACCTGCACGCCCCGCCGCACCTGCAATTCTCCCCCAATTCGGATCACGACCAAATATGGCAGATTTAACCAGGGATGAACCCGCAATTGTCCGGGCAATTTGACGCGCCGCTTGATCATTGGGTGCGCCTGTGACTTGTACTTCCATCAAACAAGTCGCCCCTTCGCCATCCCGTGCGATCGCCTTGGCTAAATGTTGACATACCCCTGTCAGCATCGCTTCTAACTTTTGGGCATGAGGTCCCATTTCCGTAATCGCTGAGGTGCGAGATTGACCATTCGCCAAAGCAATGAGGGTATCGTTGGTACTGGTATCCCCATCGACGGTAATTTGATTAAAGCTTTTATCCGCTGCCCGACTTAACATTTTTTGCCATAAAGGTGTAGAAACCACCGCATCACAGGTAACAAATGCCAGCAGCGTTGCCATATTCGGGTGAATCATCCCTGAACCCTTGGCAATTCCACCAATCCGTACTGGGCGATCGTCAATGGTGGTTTCCAAGGCAATGGATTTTGTCACTAAATCTGTGGTAATAATCGCTTGGGCGGCAGCATCGGAACCCACTTCTGATGCTGATTCCACCAGTTGGGGAATTCCGGCGATCAGGGTATCCATGGGAATACGCTTTCCAATCACACCAGTGGAGCCTAATAATATAGACTCTGGAGAAATGTTCAGGGCTTGTGCCAATGCTTTAGCACAGTCCAAAGCATCCTGCCATCCCGCTTCCCCTGTTGCCGCATTCGCCTGACCCGAATTCACTAAAATAGCACGAGCGCTGGCTTTTGAATGTAAACGCTGACGACAATAGGTAACTGGTGCAGCACAAACCTGATTTAGAGTAAAGACTCCGGCTGCGATCGCCTCCACATCAGACATAATCAATGCCAAATCCGGCAGCCCTGAAGGCTTAAGTCCAGCCACTATTCCAGATGCTCGATATCCTCTCGGTGCTGTGACGCCACCTGTAATTTCCTGCCAATCTGACATGATGCTTCCCCCTTAACCCGTAATAGTAGTTCGAGTAGCGATTATATCAACTCTCAGGGGGTCAGTAATCGATGAATTTCGCCTTTTCTGCTGTAAGTCTGTCATACAGTCTTTGATTGAGCCTTGAGAGGATGTCCTAGACTAAGGACAAATAAAAAAGAGAGCCACTCAAAGGACTCTCCCAATTATCAGGGTGCATCTATCTATCACACTATATCATTTTTGGATTTAGGGGTGTCACCCCCTTTTTTTTAATTTTTGGAGAACCTAGCCTAGGTTCGTAGTCGGTACACTTCGTATCATCAGCACTTCAGGGCTTAGGAGCAAGCCTTAACTCAGTGCCATTCCTCCTAAGATGAATGTCACGCTCCTGGTATGCTGGTGGGCAATGCCCACCCTACGG
This sequence comes from Coleofasciculus sp. G3-WIS-01, assembly GCF_040223135.1. Taxonomy (NCBI): domain Bacteria; kingdom Bacillati; phylum Cyanobacteriota; class Cyanophyceae; order Coleofasciculales; family Coleofasciculaceae; genus Coleofasciculus; species Coleofasciculus sp. G3-WIS-01. The sequence goes on along the minus strand of NZ_JAVJZI010000291.1, from coordinate 5,536 downwards.
TATATCAAAGGTTTTGGTGATCTCACACTGTTTATTTCAGTGCCATTCCTCCTAAGATAGATGTTCTGACCCAGTTTAAAATGTGAAAGTGAGGAAAATCAGAAGGATAATCACTATGGCTCAATTAAACCAACAAAAATGCGAAGCTTGCACCAAGAATTCATCCCCCGTTAGCCAAGAAGAGATCGCCCAACTTAAACCGGAAATTCCCGACTGGAACCTAATTCAGCCACAAGGGGAAGCCCGCTTAGAACGCTCTTATGAATTTCCCGATTTCAAAACAGCGCTTACCTTTACCGACCGTGTTGGTGAAATTGCCGAGGAACAAGGACATCACCCCGCTATTTTAACCGAATATGGTAAAGTCACTGTAACCTGGTGGACTCACGCGATCTCCGGCTTACACAAAAACGACTTTATCATGGCGGCAAAGACGGATGATATTGCCAGTGAGATGGCGGACTGAGGTGCCGGGAGATGGGGAAGATGGGGGAGATTGGGGAGATGGAACAGTTGTGATTTAACTCAAAAGTATACCTTACCCAATTCCCGAATGAATGACAAATGACAAAATACTCCCTTCCCCCCTAGAATGAGACGAATCAGGAGTTCCCTAATTTTATAATCATCGAAAACTTATGACTCATCGCCCTATTATCCTCGGTATTGTCGGTGATAGCGCTGCTGGCAAAACAACGCTAACACGAGGAATTGCACAAATATTGGGCGAAGATGAAGTCACAATCCTCTGCACAGATGATTACCACCGCTATGATCGCCAGCAACGAGCGCAAAAAGCGATTTCAGCCCTCCATCCTGACTGTAACTATTTGGATATCATGCAGCAGCATCTGAGTCTGCTGCGAACTGGACAATCGATTCTCAAACCTATTTACAACCACAACACCGGTACCTTTGAACCACCGGAGTACATTCAACCCCGCCGATTTGTCATTGTTGAAGGATTACTCGGTTATTCTACTCGCTTAGCGCGTGAGTGCTTCGATGTCAAGGTCTTTTTAGCACCACCAGAATCTCTGCGGAGTGAGTGGAAGATTAAGCGGGATACGCGCAAGCGGGGATATACGGAGGAACAGGTACTCGAACAGTTGAGAAAACGGGAAGTGGATTCTGAAGAATTTATCCGTCCCCAGCGTAGGTGGTCAGATATGGTGGTCAGCTTCTATCCCCCTGACGAGTTATCTGAGGAACAGAGTGATTTAATGCTAAATGTGCGGTTAGTCCTCAGACCGACGATTCCCCATCCAGACTTTACCCGACTCCTGAGTCCCAGCAAATCCCATCTAAGTACAGCGATTCGTCTAGAATTAGACCGAGATATGGGTAAACCTGTAGATGTTCTGGAAATCGATGGTCATGCGACAGAGGAACAGGTACGGGAATTAGAACGGATTTTATGTAGCGAAATTCCTTACTTGGGTAAATACTGCACATTAGAAGGTGATCCTGATATCGGTAAGGTGACGGGAACAACAGGGGAAATACTCCAGAGTTATCCCCTAGCTTTAACCCAACTGTTGATTACCTATCACATGCTCAAAGCCGCTCATATTTATCAGTCCAGTGAACCCGCTTTAACTTAACTCGGTTTGAATAGAGGGCGACCCGACCCAATTGAGTGGAGTGGTGTTGTTAATTTATGCAAGCAGGTCGCCCCTACAGATACTTAATTAGAAATCAGCAAAGGTGTAACCTACGCCGAGGATGATACCGACATCGGTCTGATCTTCGATAAAACCAATATTGATTGACCCATTGGCTACAAACGATCGCGACAAGGGTACATCCACACCCCCAGTGAGTAAGAATCCGATGTTATCATCCGCATCCGTTGACAAGGCGATACCCCCGCCTAAAAACGGGGCGAAGCGGACGGGTTCAAAGGGATCGACGCGAGGAATGATAAAGTCGTAAGTGAGCGGTACCATAAAGACGGCATCATCGCCAATTATCACACCAGGTCGCAGGGATAGGTTACGAGACAATCCGATTTTGCCGTTTATCACAAAACCAGCATCCCCTAAACCCGTCTCACCACCATCATTGTTAGCGTTATTGTCATTGTCACCTTCGGTTAAACCAATGTTGACACCAACCCCCACATAATTGGGAACCCGATCAGTTCCCCGACGGATATCCAGATCGGTTTGAGCGAGAGTCTGTGATTCATTTAACACGATTTCTGAGTCCTGAGTCGGATGTAGGGTCAGCAAATCAGCCGATGAGGTTAGGGTTTGGGGGACAGGTTGAGTTGCGAGAGCATCGTCAAGACGAATGAAACTCTTTAGAGATGAGGCTTGAGCTTCCGAAACCCTGGGATTTACCGAACTCTGGGTTGCTGCTGGATTGCTGGGGAGTCCTTTACTCCACGACACAGAAGGAGTCGGCGATTCTACAGTAGCACTGGGTATGGGTGTAGCTTGTGAGAGTGAAGACTCAGCCGGAAGATTGACCGCACCCTGAGTCAGTGCGGGATCACCCGTTAATCGGTTAACCCAAGCATTGGCGGGTGATCCCGTCCCCTCGGTGCGTACCTCAGCCGCGATGGATTCTAAGCGAGTCAATGATCCGCCCTGACTGGATACTTGAGCGTTAACGGGTAACCCATGGTTACCCATGGCGACTATCCCTAAACCCACGCCGTAAGTAGTGGAGCGTAAAAGATGATGTTTCAAGGTCACTCCTCAACAGAAAATTCAAAGGTTGAAATTAGCAAAGCCGATTTGCTTATATTGTCTAGGATTGCCCTTTCCTAGCCACTAAGTCAATATACTCATTGCGTTTACGACCTTTTGAGAAATAAAAGGGAGAAGGTCTTGATTTTGACTATGAGTTTTGCTTTGAGTAAATACAACCAGTAGATAGGGTAAGATTGACGGGATCTCAATGTAAGCCGCATCATGTCGCACTGGGGTTGAATACCCGGATTTAGACCATAACTGAGCCTCTGGTGGAAGACCACCGCCTAAGAATCCTGTAATCTGATTATGGGGGTTATCCTGGAGAGTGGCTGGGTTCAGGTTGCGTTTTAGCAGGCTCATCATCAATTGCGATCGCACTCCAGAAACCGCCACGCCACCAACGATACTATGGAGTAGCCGTGCTGTGGCATTCGTGGTTAACATATTCCGATTTTCCATCAATGTTCCCATAAATCGCCGTTCCCGACCATAGGGTCCATCACTCCAGGTTTTTTGATTGACGTTAATTGATTCTAAGTCTTGCCAACCGAGAGATTGAAAGTAACGATTAACGATGTTACGTTGTAGTTTCCAGGTTTCCAACGGACCTGGGGTTAACTCTGGACCACTGGTTGTCCCACTCAAAACATCGACGACTAAACTTAATGCATCATGGCTAGAATCAACAATCATATTCTGAATCCCTCGATTCAGTTCATCGGATTGTCCAACCATGGAGGTTTCTAACCATTCTTGGATGGCTACCAGATAAAATAGAGCAACCAAATCTGCTGGGTAAATTCGCTCAACACCCCGATAACTAAAGCCTCGGACTGGATATTTCCAAAATTCATCAGCAGAAAGCGCCCCTCCTGTATTTACGGGGATGGGGGGATCATAGACAATCCAGGTGAGAGCGATTTGATTGCGGGCGAATCCAGGAAACTCTAACCAGGTGGCGTCGAGAATCTCTGTGCCAATTTTTTCGAGTTGGTCGTCCTTACGAAAGAATGTCATAATCGGGTCTCAACGAGTTGTGTCAACTCTTGCCAATATGGTTGTATTCCAAGAATTATCTGAATTAAAACATGGTGAGTACCGTTGCCGTGTTAATTTAAATCTTTATGATTCTCCCACTTGTGCTAGTTTAGCGACTCAAGCGGCGGCTGGACGGTATTTGCAATCGGTATTATCCACAACGAGGGAACAGGCTATACAGGTGCGGTTATGTGAGGATGGGTATGGAGCCTGGTTACGAGTTGAGGATATCACTCAACTGGAAATCGCCCCTCAACCCTATCACGCGATCGCACTCTCCCGCACTCAAATCCAAGCACGACTCCCGGCGGTTATTGCGTTTACGAAGAACGCGATGCAGCAGTCTAATTATTACCTCTGGGGGGGGACAGTTGGACCTAATTACGATTGTTCAGGATTGATGCAAACAGCGTTTGCGGCGTCGGGAATTTGGTTACCGAGAGATTCCTATCAGCAGCAGGCGTTTACTCAATCGATTCCTTTGCTGGAATTAGATGCGGGTGATCTGGTTTTCTTTGGCACACCTGAGAAAATTAATCATCTGGGTCTTTTTTTAGGTGATGGCTATTATATTCACAGTTCGGGGAAAGAACAAGGTCGTAATGGTATTGGGATTGATCGGCTTTCGGATCAAGGGGATAAAGTTAGTCAAACGTATTATCAGCAGTTTAGGGGAGCAGGGCGGGTCGTTGTCAGTTATTGCCCGTGATATGATTATTTTTTTAATGTCTGTAGTAAGCACTTTAGTGCTTAAAAGTAAAGCATTCAGACAATAAAGTGCCTACTACAAACTACGACTAACTTAATTCCCAATCTAGGCAAAATTCTCCAGGGCGTCCCCAGGGATGGACGGCACAGTTAATTCCATCTGTGCCATGATAATACGGGCAAACTTTACAGGGTTGAGATTGTTCTAGTTTTTCCTGTAAACTATTCCAGTTTTTTTCAGCCATTAAGCGATAATGATTGGCTAGGATGTGTTCCGGTTCAATTATCAAGGCTTGCTCGAACGCCGCCAAAGCCTTTTCATAGAGTTTAATAATTTCGGAACCATACTCTGTCCACGGTTGGACGCGACATTCATAGAGTTGAATTATCTTGAAAATTAGAATACCATAGTCTGTCCAAGCATCAGCAGAAGCCGTTTGCGGTTCTTTTTTCGTATCGAGCAATACTCGTTTCAGGGTATCCAACAATTCTCTCGGTTGCCAAGGTTTACCGACATACGCCTCGGCATGTTTGATACCGTAGGAAAGGGCTAAATGCTGTCCTTTTCCGGTTAGAAGAACTACAGGAATATTCTGGGTGTGGGGATTTGCCTTGATTAGACGACAAACTCTGTAGCCGTCAATCCGGGGAATGATCAGATCTAATAGCACTAAATCGGGAGAATTGTTCTGAATTTGCCGGAGTGCTTCTACACCATCACTGGCTTGAATGACATTCCACCCACTCCACGTTAACTGCTGAGAAACACATTCCCGCTGGCTGAGAGAATCTTCAACAACTAAAACGGTATTCATTAATGACAACCTGCTGACTGGGGGAAGGCTTTCGTGCGACTAGCGCAGATTAAACTAAGTGTACCCATTTCTCCTATATTTCTGATCACCCTTCACAAAATTGCAGTTTCAGCAGGCGATCGCCGGATTTTATGGTATAGTTTTATCATGGGAAAATGTGCCGACATATAGCCTTTAGCTCAAGGCTTTTAGAGCAGGACAGTAGAAAGAGCGATCGCACAACTTGCCGGTTGGTTTAATTACCCCTTGATTTGACAATTAAGCCAAGATACA